>JAXJVW010000229.1:0-14617 GCA_036308365.1 Muribaculaceae bacterium | reverse complement strand
GACTGAATTATGAGCGGTTTGCCGTCGATGTTGTCGTCGCAACCGATGGTGACATTCGAAGCGTTAGAAGCGTAATGAATTGAATCGGTGTCGATTGAAGATACGGCGGCTTTGGTTTTGTCGACAGTCAGAGTGGTGTGGCCGAAGCCTGACATCGGTACGGGGATCCAGTCGCGCACCTTGATTTCGGCGTCGAGTTCAATCACCTCGCGGGTCTGCACTTCGGCGATGATTTCATAGTAAGTGCCACGGGGGAACTGACGTGGCTGCCCCTCCTGGTCGGTGTGACCGAGCATGATTTCATAGTGGGCCTTCGAGCCTTCGGGAACGACTGTTGTCACACCAGGCTGAGCCGATGAGTCGACGATGGTGGCGTCGATGGAGAGATAGGACTGAATGGCGTCGTCGGCCACGTAGCGTTCAGGGAGATAGAGAGTTCCGCAGTACACCCAGTCGTCGGCATAGCTTCCGGGGAGCATTCCCGAGGGGGTGATGACATCTTTACCGGAGGGTGGATTGTCGTCGCGCTTCCATGCGTCGTGGTAGGTTCCGAGAGGCATTGCGGCGTCGAAAGTCTTTGCCGTTGTCAGACGGTCGGGCATCGGCATACCCGGCACGAGCGGAGTGGCCGACGAGAGGTTGTGGGCCGTAATGTCAGTGATCCACAATCCGGCGCCCGGGTAGACCTTGTGGGCCATATCCGAGAATATGATGTTGTAGCGCACCTTGACGCAAGTGAATTGCAGATTTGCGACCACGGTTGATCCTTTCTCGCCTATTTCAGTGACTCCGGCCGGTTCATAGACCATAGGGAGTCGGCCCGGCTGAGGGAGCGATTCGGGAGAATAGTTCAGGATTATGTTTTTGAGGTCGCTTTCCGAGTCAGCATTGGCCGCCTCGGGGAGGTTCGCCACCACATAGACCTTGTATTTTCCTGGACGTATATCCTTGATTGTGTAGGTTTTGAACTGTTCATTAGCCATTTCCTCAGGTGATGGAAGGGGGTGGAGTTCACCTTTGACCATCGGGGCGGAGTTGTTTTCAGCCGGGAAAATAAAGTAGAGCAGGCTGAACACTCGCAGTTCATCGTCGGTAGCTGGAGAGAGAATGTCGGGCGACTGTCCACCGGCCCTTGACATTGCTCCCGGAGCGCCGAGAGAGATTGTCAGTGATCCTTCACCCGGATAACCGTCAGCGAAATCAGAGTCGGCACACGACATCATCAACATTATTGACAATGCCGAAACCAACGTTAGAATTATATGCTTTGAGTGATCAATCATAGAGACATTCCTGATTTACAGATGCGCTATTTTTGTTTTATTGTATATTATATATTGTTTATTATATATATGTGTCAGAGTTCCTCGCGCTGGATACGTTTTGACCATGAGAGCACCGAGATTGACAGGTCGATGTACTCCCACCGGTCGCCACGGAGGAAAAAGTCGAGTTTATAGTCATACTCGCGGTCGAGGAATTCCTGGGCCGAGTAGTTCAGATATTCAAAAGCGCCCCTACCCTGGGCCAGACAGTCAGGGAGATTTATCCGCGCCACGGTTTGACCCGAGCGGCGGCTGTTTATTACCAGCATGGCGTTGCGGTTGTTTTGCTGGGCCGAGGGATAGAGGATAATACGGTTAAAGCTCAGGGCAGCGTGGGCAGTGCGTTCGAGCGTGTTGATTTCGTCGCCACGAGATGTTCCCTGGTCGGTGAACACGGTGTTCCAGGTGGCGTAGGGGGTGTAGGTTAGCAATTCATCGTGGAGGACTGCGTTGTCGTGGGCAATCGAGCCGTTGTCGGCGGTGATGAAAATTTCAAAGTCGTCGACCGAGATGTCGGCGGGGTCCTCGATCTGATGCAGGGAGACGGTAAGATTTTTCGTGTCGCGCATCAGCGAGATTGTCTGTGAGGCGGCTTCCATGTCGCGTACCACCAGTGGTGCGGGGCTCATGCCGTGCCACAGCGTGTCGAGAGATTTGTTGGCGTGGAGCACCATTCCGTTCCGGCGGTCGAGTTTCACGTTCAGGTCGGTTGCTTTGTGTTTGCCGGGAACCATTTCAGAACGGCGGAACTTGGCACCGGGAGCGCTGAGGCATTCATCGAGGCTTTTCTGATGGGCCAGTGCGATGAACGAATAAGTTCCGGGCTCGAGGTCGAGGTGCATTTTGTAGGCTTTGTCGGCCAGAGGGGCGTTCAGTTCAGAGTTCGCCTCCTCCTGCTGCATTATGAAATCGCCATTTTCGTCGAAGACGTAGACGGTCACACCGCCAACGTGGTCGTTGAACATGTCGGCCCGCTGTATATTATAGTTGTAGACAAACGTGAGGTCCACTCCGGAGGGACAAGGAGGGAGGTCATCATGCATGAACGAACAACCGGCCAGGGCAAAAGCGAGGGCCATAGTCACGAACGGGGTCAAGAGGTGTCGGACAGTCATAGTCAGAATCAAGTAACTGTTGAAAATGGAGATTTATGTGAGATAAGAATCCCGGCGGTTTTTTCACTGGCGGAGTCACCCGCCGGGATAAGTTTGTTTGTTGTTGACCGTCGGCGTCGTTGCCGGAGCGTTCCGGCTTAGAGCGTCAGGTCAGATTAAGCTGAATACTACAGCGGGTTATCAGAGGATAACACCCTGCACGCGTTTAGCCCAAGAGTGGATGTTAACGGTGAAGTTTATGTAGTAAGCGTTTTCATCGTCGGGGATGGGGGTGGGATCGGGGATCTGAGCGGTACCGAGCGATTTGATAGCTGTAACATCGAGTTCATACCAGTTGTTACGGAGTACACCGTAGCGACCGAGGTATTTCTTGGCGGCTTCAGTGGCATTGGAAACTTCGCCGTATGTGGGGTCACCGCTTGTCCATCCGGTGTAGCTTTCACCGAAGTGTTTAACGCGTGCCACGTAGTAGCAGATACCATCTTTGTAGGTGTGGATAGTACCGAGTGAGTTGTTGATAGCTTCGATTTCGTCAGCAGAGAGAGCCACGCCATCGTAGAGAACGTCGCCTACAGCCACATTGTGGTCGCCACCGGTTGAAGAAACAGAAGTGTTTTCAGCGAAAGAGTATTTTTCGCCGTCATTTTTGTCAGAGAAGAGAGCCACAGCCTGAGCGATGACCATTTTCTGCATGCCGTCTTTGTCGTAGATGGTGTTAGAAGTACCGATAGTGTAGAAAGTTTCGGCTTTAACAGCACCCTGAGGTTTGAAAGAGGCTTTGATGACCACGCTGGTAGTCTGATCCTGACGCATGTTAGCCACGTCGAAAGTGTTTTCGTAGCAGTAAGCGGCGTCGTAGTTGTCTTCAGCGGTCACGGGTTTGAGTGTGAGGTCAGCTGCGGTAGCACGTCCGAAAGCCGAAGCATCAACCGCACCGGTGTAGTTTTTGTCGATACCCCAGTAGATACGATTAGTTTCAGTGCTGTAGAAGCGAGTCCCGAAATCTTTCCAATCAGCGAAGCCTGTTACGTTGCGGAGAGTGGAAGCTGACTTGTTAGTCACGTCGAGGTTCCAACCTTCCACTGTGATAGAGTAGGTTTTGCTGTTGATTTCGAGTTCGGGGTTTGCGGGAGTTTTGAGGGTTACTTTAGCGGCACCGCGTTCAACAAACACTTCCACACCTGTTCCGGCGATAGCGGCAGCTTCAGTGCTGTAGATGTGGTTGCGGTCGAGTTTCACGAGAGTCTGAGCGTTACCTTCTTTGTAGAGGGGTGCGTTAGACATGAAGATACCGTCGTTGCCGGGTTTGATAGAGAAAGTCTGATCGTCGGCAATCAGCTCGGCGTAGGTTTTACCTGCGATTTTAGCCGCGTAGCCGGGACCGGCGTTGAGGGCGACCATAACCCAGAGGTTGTCAGCGGGAGCCTGCTGGATTTTCTGAACCATCTTGGCGGTGGTGGTCACGTTGTTGTCAGAGTTAGAGATCCAGGGGAGGAGCTGTCCGTAGATATCATAGACCTGAGCTACTGTGGCTGTAGCCTCATCGTTGTTGTCTGAAGATTTGAAGACTACGAGATAGGCTGACTTAACGGCATATTCAGAAGCCATGCCATCGTCGAAGTTGTCGTTAGTACGGCCATTAGAAGTAACCGTGGGGAGGTTGATAGCAATGTTGACGTAGTTAGCGCCCTGTTCGTCCTCAGTTCCGGGGATGTCGGCAGAGTCATTGCCACAACCGGCGAGCACCATCATTGAGAGTGCTGCGGATGAAAGTAAAACTTTGTAATTCATTGAATTGCGTGTTTTGTGATTAATAAATTGATAGTATGATATTCAGTAATTATGGTTGGGTCAACGCGATTGTCCGCGTGACTCGAGAGTTTCAATCGCCTCCATCACTTTGGCGGCCTGCGGGAGATTGGCGGCCTGTTTGATGTAGCGTCGCGCGGCTGCCGTGTCGCCCCGGTTTACCGCTGTGATGGCCGCATTGAGGTTAGCCACGGGATCGGAGGGGTAGAGGCGAACGGCGATTTCGAACACTTCGTTGTATTCGCTGCTTCCGGCGGGATAAGACTGAGCCACCAGATACATTTCGTTAAGACTGAGCTTGCGCGGGTCGGTCAGAATCACCTGGCGCGCCTCCTCGACGCTGAACGGACGCACGGTGTAGGTCACTTCATAGTCAGAGTGACGTAGCGCGGGATATACCTGGCTGAGGAGGAATGCGTATTGTTGCGGGAAGTTGCGTTTCAGGGTCGCATCCTTGGTGTCGGGGGCCATGTCGGAGTCGATGAGCGCGAGCATTCGTTCGCGGTCCTGCATGTGGGTTGAGTCGACGTAAGCTCTCAAGCCGTCCCAGTCCTCGGGGGTGGACTTGATGGTCATGTCGACGCCGTCGAGATTCGAGATCATGCGGACATAATCGGCCAACGCTTTAGCTCGACCCGAAGCGAGGCGTGTGTTGTTGGCATAAGAGCCTTCGGGCGATGCGTAGCCATGGATGCTGACACTGTTGATAGTCACATCGGGGTTGTTGCGCACCAGCTGGATTGTGGCCACGATTTTATCTATTTCCCTTGAGTTGCCGCGGTAGTCGGGGTGTATTTCCGTGCGGTTCACCTTGAAATCGACGAAAGCCCTACCCTTTTCCGAGCGTTGTTTGCGTGCCTCCACCTCAGGGACGAGGAAGCAGTCGAGCACTACCGGTTCGGGTTGCGCCACCGGTTCAGGCTGGAAGACTGCGAGGAGCATTTTGTCGGAGCTCAACAGATCGCCGCAACCGCAAAGGTCGTCGGCGAGGTAAAGCGTGGCGTTTTCCATCCAGGGCTGCATGTCCACCCCTTCGAAATAGTCGACCGACTGCTGTTTGCCGTTGTGGCGTTGCAGTTCCGTTCCCTTGAACCCTTTGCTGTCGCGCAGGAAAAGGATGTGCTGATTGCGGCTGTTGACCAACACCGGCGGGAAAGCGACATGGTTTGTAGAGTCGGCGCTGATGAGCAGCGGGGTGTAAGTTACGGAGGCGTTACGCGCGAGTTGGAGCGAGTCCATTGACAACTGCATGCCAATGAACAGTTTACCGGCGGCAGAGTCAGATCTGAGGGTTTTCACCTTGACCGATCCGCGGGCCAGCCCGGTGGCAGAGAGCGACAAAGCGCAACCCGCCATGATAGAAGCGAGAATGAGAACGAATGATATGAAATTTCTGGTCATGGGAGGTCGTTTAAAAGATGTAAATCACGTTAAGGCCGAGCTTTGTTGGCCCGACATAGTTGCGATGGTTTTTCTCGAGGCATCGTTCGCAAGTGCCGTAGAGTTTATATGGACTATAGGCATAGCCTACGCCTACTTCCGCCTCGATGTTCCAGTGCCGCGACAAAATCCATTGGTAGCCGTAGGTAATGCCGGCTCCTGCGAACCAACCCTCGTAGTGACGGTTTTGCTTCTGTTCAGGGAGCGTTCCGAAGGGGAGTTTCACGTTGCGGATGTTGTATTCGCCGCCGAGGAGATGCACCCCGAAGAAGTGGCCGTTCATGGCCTGGCAAGGCCAATAGCGGAATTCAGGTTGCGCCACCCAGCATTTGACACGTTTTCCATTAGAGAAATCCCAAGGGTTGACGGCGCCGAAAAGTTGCAGAGAGGTGTGTTTCCCGGTAGCGGCCTCCAGCCCGATGTTCGGGGTAGTGGTGGCCCAAGTCAGCAGGTTCGTTTTTAGTCCCACCTGAGTTTTGGCCGTTGACTGATTCCATGCCACCGTCATCAAAAGCAGCAGCAGAACCATTGGCAGATTCGTCATCCGATAAATCATAAATGCGATGTTAGTTTGGCGTGAGGCTCTTACGTCATAGGTTTGTGGCGGTAGCCCGTGCCATTGGTTATATTATGATAGATTAGTTAAGCTAATGAACGAAAAAAGTATGATATATATGGTTGACCGCCAGGAAGAAAATGAATCATTGTTTCAAATTTCCATCAGTCATGGTATTGTGTGAGAATATTAACGTTTTTGAAATAGAGTTTGGTGGCTTATTTTTTTTGAAATCCGAAAATCCGTTGACTTCCGTAAGCCATTGCGATGGCAAAGATATATAAAAAAAATTACCCCCCGTTTTAGCATTTTTTAACCTTTAAAAACATGTCGCAACACTTCAGGAGAGAGACAGGACGAGGGCCAATCAACTCAACTTCGGCTCAAAAAGCCGGGCAGAAAAAAATATTAAAAAAAATACAATTAACATAGGTTAACGGTAGAGCGCAGAGACATTGGCTATCAAGCAATTGCGATACGGGGTCAATATGATTTTATCACAAATTGCCGCGGGGTGGCGGTGATGAAAAAATGTCGGAGCGGGGTGTAGGGGGCGTAACTTTGCATACGGACAATTCGGGCGATGAATGTGACGACACAAAATTTAACAAAAACATATCAATCATGAAACAGAACAAACAGAGAGCCCGCCGACTGCAACTATGCGTGGCGACCGTCACCGTGGTGGCCGGAATGGCGTTGATCACCACCGGCTTCTTCGTGCCTCCGCTCGGGGTCATCGACGCGTCGGTGCTCACGGCGTTCGGCGAGATACTGACTTTCGCCGGTGCGCTTTTCGGAATGGACTATCACTACAAACAGAAAAACAATGGAAGCGAAAATGAAACAACGTGAAATCAACAGAATCATAATCCACTGCTCGGCCACCCCGGCCGGACGGCATGTGACGGTGGCCGATATTGACCGGTGGCACCGCCAGCGGGGGTTCAGAAAGATTGGCTATCATTATGTCATCTACACCGACGGCACCATCCATCAGGGGCGCGCCGAAAACGAGACCGGGGCCCACTGCTCGGGACATAACGCCCGTAGCATCGGGGTGTGCTACATAGGGGGATGTGACAAAGAGATGAAACCGGCCGACACCCGTAGCGAGGCCCAGCGGAAAACACTTAAAGAGTTGGTGTCAGAGCTGCTGAAGCGGTCTCCCGGGGCGACGGTGCACGGTCATAACCAGATGACATGCGCGAGGGGGAAAACATCGCCTGGTTTCGATCCGCTGATCTGCCCGGCCGACTGCACCCGCTGCCGTTACGCAGCCAAGGCGTGCCCGTCGTTCGACGTCAAAAAAGAGTTTACGAACGAAAGGTGACGGCTATGAGAAGTATCTTGCTTTATGCGGCAGTGGCTGTCGCGGCGGTGGTGGTGTCAAGCGGATGCCGTTCCACTCGTGAAACGGCTGTTACCCACGACAGGTCGACCGACACCGTTACCATGGTCCGTAAAATCGCGACCGTGACCGACACGCTGGCCGAGGTGGCTTACATCAGGGTCGACTCCATCCATGTTTCGCCCGATTCGGCAGTGGCAATTTATGGTGTCAGCGTCAGTGCCCGAACAGTGCGGCGGTCATCGGCAAGATCATCCGACAGCGCGACGACCATGAAACACACACGTGAGTTGGCCGTCACCGAAAGCCGTGAAGCCGAACCGCCCGCCGTTGGTCGGTCAGTTCGGCGGATGATTTTCGAGTGGGTGCTTGTGGCAGTCGTGGTTATTGTGGTTATGGTGGTGGTGCGCGGAATAAAAAACGGCCGGAGATAAATCTCCGACCGTCGCAGAAAAATATCGGTTAAGGTATATACTTGAATTTCAGTGATTTCATTTTCTTGTTACGGACGACCTTCACCACAAGGTCGCCGTTGCGAGTTCAGTAGGTTTAGCCCTTGTAATCCTTGAGGAGCGCCTGCAGACGTTTGCGGGCGAAGAAGATACGGCTCTTGACAGTTCCGAGGGGGAGATTCATTTTTTCGCTGATCTCATTATATTTATAGCCGGCCACATACATTGAGAAAGGTTCGCGATAGTCCTCACTGAGGGCATTGATAGCGTCGGTGATTTCACCGGCAGCGTAGGAATCCTCGGGAGTTTCGAAGCCCGATTCCTGGGGCAGATTGAGCAGATAGAGATCCTCGGTTGTGTCGACCACTGTAGCCGAGCGCACCACCTTACGATAGTTGTTGATGAAGATGTTGCGCATGATGGTGAACACCCAACCCTTGAAATTGGTGTTATCTACATATTTATCTTCGTTGTCCAAGGCCTTGATGGTAGTGTCCTGGAGCAAATCGTAGGCATCGTCACGGTTTGAGGTCAACATATAGGCAAAGTTCAGAAGGTTGCTTTGCAGACTCAGTAATTTTGATTCAAATGCTTTACTCATAATTGTAGATTTTAAGGGGTGGTGATAAATATTTTATTTCATCTATATTACAACGATGTAACGTTTGATGTTGCAAATATACATTCTCTTTTTCATTCCACCAAATTATTTTGCAAAAATATTTCATTATTTTTACACAAAATATTTTAAATACTTGCTATATTGTTGATTTACTGCATTTTAAGTTAATTGATAAATTTTACATCCGTATTACAATTTTTTTTACTACACCGTTACAAAAACATGAAGCAGGCGCTGTAACAGGGGTGATTACAACCGCAAGGATTCTGTAACATCCAGCGACGCATTATTGTAACATAAGTGTATTTCCGTGGGCAAACCGAGGCGATGAGATGCTCAGGAGGGAGTGTCAGCATAATAGCCTTTGCGTTCCACTTTTTCTTATATAAATTAGGTTAAGCGAATAATAATCATTATATTTGCAGGGTAAAAAGAACATTAACCCTATATCAAATATCCATAATTATGTCAAAAGTAACAGTTGTAGGCGCCGGCAATGTAGGCGCAACTTGTGCTAACGTTTTGGTTACCACTCAGGTAGCTGATGAAGTAGTTCTGCTCGACATCAAAGAAGGTGTATCAGAAGGCAAAGCGATGGACATCATGCAGACCGCGAACATTCTCGGCTTGGAAACCCGTCTGACCGGTGTCACCAACGACTACGAGAAAACCGCAGGCAGCGATGTAGTCGTAATCACTTCAGGTATTCCCCGCAAACCCGGTATGACCCGTGAAGAACTGATCGGCGTTAACGCAGGTATCGTTAAATCTGTAACTGACAACGTGCTGAAATATTCACCCAACGCTGTTATCGTGTGCGTATCAAACCCGATGGACACCATGACCTACCTGATCCACAAAACATCAGGCATGCCCAAAAACAAAATCATAGGCATGGGTGGCGCACTTGACAGCGCCCGCTTCAAATATTTCCTTTCATTCGCCCTCAACGCCAACCCCAAAGAAATTGAAGGTATCGTTATCGGCGGTCACGGTGACACCACCATGATTCCTCTGACCCGCTACGCCGCTTACCGTGGTGTTCCCGCGTCAAACTTCATCTCAGCTGAGAAACTCGCAGCCGTAGCAGCTGACACCATGGTCGGTGGTGCAACCCTGACCAAACTCCTCGGCACTTCAGCATGGTATGCTCCCGGCGCCGCGGCAGCACAGGTTGTAGCCGCCGTTCTCCACGATGAGAAAAAACTCATCTCTTGCTCCGCACTGCTCGACGGTGAATACGGCGAATCTGACCTCTGCATCGGTGTTCCCTGTATCCTGGGCAAAAACGGTATCGAAAAAATCGTTGAATTCGACCTCAACGAAGAAGAAAAAGCTCTGTTCCACAAGAGCGCCGAAGCCGTTCACAAAACCAACGCAGCACTTGCTTCAGCTCTTTAATTGAACTGACTGACTAAATAATTTAAGGGGGATGGGTCTGCAACGTGTTTCATCACACGCGATGACACATCCCCTTTGTCATACCGCCGCTCGCCGACCATATTCCGGCACTCCGCCGAAACAAACCGGCCTTCGGAACGGTTGAACAGAGCAGCATTAACAACAACACGCCGCGAACAATAGTGGCAAAAAAAACAATAGAACAATGAAAACACTCAAAAGCTTTTTCACAGTGATGATAATGGCCCTGGCCTTTGTCATGACCGGATGCTCAGGCGCCAACGCCAAAGTGAAGGTACTCGCTCCGGGCGAGAAACTCGAGCTCAGCAAGGCTCCGGAACGCCTCACCGTAATCGATTTCAACGCCACCTGGTGTGGTCCCTGCCGCGCGTTCACCCCCATCTTCGATGAGGCCGCCAAGAAATATGCCGGCAAAGTAGACTTCATTTCAGTCGACATTGACCAGCACCAGACACTGGCCCGTCAACTTTACATCCAGTCGATTCCCGCCGTGCTGTTCATCCACAAAGATGGCACCAAAGACTGGTCAATCGGCCTGATGACCGCCGAAGAGTTTGACCAGCGTATTCAGGACGCCCTGGAATAAGGCCGGCCGGAAGACGCTGAATCACCAAAACCTAAATATGAGCGCTTACCATGGCCCAGGCGGGTCGGGTAAGCGCTCATTTTTCTTACCGGTGGGAGGTGAGCCCGGATGGCTTCAGAACATTATGGGAGGTCCGGGCGTTATGCCTACACAATAATAATATACATAATAATATACATACAGAATGAAGACAGTAAAAGACACATTGCTCAACCGCCGGTCGATCCGCCGGTATGAGCGGGAAGCCATATCGCCCGAACAGCTAAGTTTCATCTACGACGCCATCCGTAACACCCCCACGAGCTACAATGGTCAGCAGTTCTCAGTGATCGACATCGACGACCAGCCAACTAAGGAGAAACTCTATGAACTGACCAACCAGAAGCAGATAAAGACATGTTCGCACTTCATGCTTTTCTGTGCCGACTACCACAAAATCACGGTGGGCGCGCGCGCCAAGGGGATTGAGATGCCACAGTTTCCCCGCACCGCCGACGGTGTGATAGTGGGTGTGGTCGACGCGGCCCTGGCCATGATGAGTGCCATCGTTGCCGCCGAGTCAGTTGGCCTGGGCACATGCCCCATAGGCTATGCCCGCACTGCCGCGCCTGAACAGATGGCCCGCATACTGGAACTTCCGCAAGGGGTGTTCGTTGTGTGTGGCCTGGCCATCGGTGTGCCCCGCGAGCAGCCGGACCTGAAGCCAAAGCAGCCTAACGGCCTGATGTTTTTCCACAACAAGTATACGGCCGACGACGTGGAGAGCCAGGTGCTGGCCTATGACCGGGTGATAAAAGACTATAACGCCATCCGCGCCGGCCACAAGACCGACAACGACTGGGTCAGCCATATCGTGGGGTATTACTCCGAGGCGATGAGCTACGACATTCTGGCAGCCCTTGAACGTCAGGGGTTCGGCGTGATGAAGTAGGCCAACGGAGTGTGGTCACTCCCCCCCCGCCCTATCGCCATGATTCAACATGAAACAGCTGAGGCATGCGACAGCAGAAAAAGCAATGGTGCGACATTGCCCGCTGAGGGATGGATGTCGCACCATTGGTGTATTTGTTCAGGAGCTATGTTCAGCCTTTGAGGGCGGCGAGTGTTTCCTGAATGGTTTTGATTTTTGACTCAGCATCGGCCTGTTTGCGTCGTTCGGCATCGACTACGGCGGCGGGTGCGTTGTTAACGAAACGTTCGTTTCCGAGTTTCTTCATTACAGAAGCGAGGAATCCGCGCAGGTAGTCAAGTTCCTTTTCCAGACGGGCGGTTTCAGCCTCCACGTCGATGCTGTCGGTCAGGGGCACGTTGAACTCCGTTGTGCCCACCATGAACAATGCCGCGGCGGGGTCTTTTTCCGTAGCCACGCTAATCTCGGACAGGTTGGCGAGTTTCGCGATCACGCCCTGGAGCGCTGGAATTTCCGAGGCCACCACCATCAGTTTCAGTTCCTGTTTCGGGGGTATGTTTTTAGCCGCACGGACGCCGCGGACACCTGTGATGATCTCCTTGGCACGTTCCATCTGGGCCAGGATGGCGGCGTTGTTGTCATCGGCCAAAGGCATCGGGGCATACATTATGGATTCACCTTCGCGACGTTCAACCAGGTGTTGCCACAGTTCCTCGGTTATGAACGGCATGAACGGGTGGAGCATACGCAACAGCGAGTCGAAGAATCCGAGCGCCTGTCCGTAGGTTTGTTTGTCGACAGGCTCACCGTAGGTGGGTTTGATCATTTCCAGATACCATGACGAGAACTCGTCGCGGAACAGTTTGAACACCGCCATGAGCGCCTCGCTGATACGGAATTTGCCGAAGAGGTCATTGACCTCGGCCACGGTTTCAGAGAGTTTGGCGTGGAACCATTCGTTGGCCACGGCAGCGTTTTCAGGCTGCGGACGGTCAACTACCTCCCACCCTTTGACGAGGCGGAACGCGTTCCAGATTTTGTTGCAGAAGTTCCAACCCTGCTCGCAGAGTTTCTCGTCGAACATGATGTCGTTGCCAGCTGGAGCTGCGAGCATCATTCCCATGCGGACACCGTCGGCGCCGTAGGTGGCGATGAGTTCCAGGGGGTCGGGTGAGTTACCGAGCTGTTTCGACATCTTGCGACCGATTTTGTCGCGCACGATGCCGGTGAAATATACATTTGAGAATGGACGTTCGCCGATATATTCATAGCCGGCCATGATCATACGTGCCACCCAGAAGAAGATGATGTCGGGTCCGGTGACCAGAGTGCTGGTGGGGTAGTAGTATTTGATTTCCTCGTTGCCGGGGTTGTTGATTCCGTCGAACATGGTTATGGGCCAGAGCCATGAAGAGAACCAGGTGTCGAGTGCGTCCTCATCCTGGCGCAGGTCGGCGGCGGTAAGGTCAAGACCTGACTCCTCGCGGGCCAGTTCAAGCGCATCGTCGGCGGTTTCGGCAACTACGAATTTCTCCTGACCGTCGGCGGCGGTGTAGTAGTAGGCCGGGATGCGGTGGCCCCACCAGAGCTGGCGCGAGATGCACCAGTCCTGGATGTTCTCCAGCCAGATGCGATAGGTGGTTTTGTATTTTTCGGGCACGAAGCTGATGATGTCGTCCATCACCGGCGCCAGCGAAATGTCGGCGAAGTGCTTCATGTCGATGAACCACTGCAAAGACAGGCGCGGTTCGATGGGCACTTTGGTGCGTTCGCTCATACCGACCTTGTTGGCGTAGTCCTCGACCTTCTCCATCAATCCGGCCTGTTCAAGGTCCTTGGCTATCTGTTCACGCACGTCGAAACGGTCCATTCCGCAGTATTTTCCGCCGAATTCGTTGAGAGTTCCGTCCTCGTTGAAAATGTCGATAGTTTCGAGATTGTGGGTTTTGCCCAGCATGTTGTCGTTTTTGTCGTGGGCGGGAGTGACCTTGAGGCATCCTGTACCGAATTCGATTTCCACGTAGCGGTCCTCGATTACCGGGATTACACGGTCGACCAGCGGAACGATCACCTTCTTACCCTTAAGCCACTGGTTTTTGGGGTCTTTGGGGTTGATGCACATTGCGGTGTCGCCCATGATTGTTTCGGGGCGGGTGGTTGCCACGACAGCGTAGCGACGGCCGTCGGCATCGCGGTGCACCACTTCGTTTTCGTCGCCGGTTTCGCCTGAGAAGTCGTCATCGGCCACGTAGTAGCGGAGGTAGTAGAGTTTTGACTGCTCGTCGACGTAGAACACCTCATCGTCAGAGATGGCAGTGCGGTTCTGGGGGTCCCAGTTAACCATTCTCAGACCACGGTAGATCAGGCCTTTGCGATAGAGGTCGCAGAACACCTTGGTGACGCTTTTCGAGCGTGTCTCGTCCATGGTGAAAGCCGTGCGGCTCCAGTCGCATGACGCACCGAGTTTCCGGAGCTGCTGCAGGATAATTCCGCCATGTTTGTGGGTCCAGTCCCATGCATGTTTGAGGAACTCCTCGCGTGTGAGGTCGGTTTTTTTGATACCTTCGGCGGCGAGTTTTGCGATCACTTTAGTTTCGGTGGCGATCGAAGCGTGGTCAGTGCCGGGTGCCCAGAGGGCGTTTTTACCCTCCATACGGGCGCGGCGCACCAGGATGTCCTGGATGGTGTTGTTGAGCATGTGGCCCATGTGGAGAATACCGGTCACGTTTGGTGGCGGGATAACGATGGTGTAGGGTTCGCGCGCGTCGGGGACAGACTTGAACAGGTCGTGTTCGAGCCAGTAGGCATACCATTTGTCCTCAACTTCGGCGGGGTTATATTTGGTTGCTAATTGGTCCATTGTAAGGTTTGCTTTCTTGAGAAATTGTTTTGAATAAAGGTTCTAAGGTTCAGAAACAAATGAGATTAGGGCATGGAAGTGCGTGGTGACACTTCCCGGCCCTAATCAGATTATTTTTAGAAACTGTTTACAATTTATTTTATCTTGTCTTTGAGAGTCTTGTCAATAT
>JAXJVW010000228.1:0-10122 GCA_036308365.1 Muribaculaceae bacterium | reverse complement strand
GTATTTTATAGTTTGGTACCTCTAAATTACTAAATATCATTGATATAACCAAAAGAATCGGCAACTTTTTCAAGCTGCCGATTCAACTTTTTTCAAGGCTTTCCTTATCCCGAACTCGCGTTATTACGTCTGATGGATGAGACAAAATGGCGGTTCGATCATACATACATGGTAGAAGAAACAGATGAAATCCGTGAAAGAAGAAAACAGCAAGCCATAGAAGCTCAAAAAATACAAGAAAAGTCCTTATCAAAATGAAACGAATAAATTTATTATTAATTTTACTTCTGCTTTATCCATTTAGCAGTAATGCATATTCTCATTTATCACCATATTCTTACTGTGGTGGCGATCCTGTCAACTGCGTCGACCCGACAGGATGCATTATAGAAGGCGTAACTAAAAACGATGCCGCAATGGCAGTCGAAGATTTTCGTGCAATGTTTCCAGGAGATGAATTTGCAAATTTCAGGAACTTAATAGTCCAATCCGGTAAAAAACAAAATGGCAAGTCATTTGCTCCAATATCAGCAGATGCCCTTTCCGCCGCTTTTAATGGAATTACACTCAGTGAAGACCAACAAGCCTTAGTGGATATGGTGGTAAACACTATAAACTCTAATGATATACATAAGGTTGAATATGTTTCAGGAACCGGTGTACTCTCTCCGCAAGCAGAAAAATCATTTCACCCTCTATTATGGGTGGGGAGATAGGCCCGTATATGCCACAAATTTTGGAAGCAAATGGGGGAATACCTCTTGGGTTAATTGTAAATGAAGGTGGGGGTGGCGTTACCACGCCAACTAAAAAAGGATCACATTCATTGATCATATTAGGAGGCGAGCATCCAAATGGACAGGCAGTTACTACAGGACACGAAATCCTAGGTCATGGTCGTTCTTGGGCTACTGGTTTAGGCGATAGTTATCAACATGTACAAGCGATTAGAACCGAAAACCTTATATTAAGGGTAATGGGCATACCTTTTATAAACACAGGGGTAAAGCACGGTCCACAAATTGCTGTTCCCCAGCCCTCACTACTACCTTTATTCAGATAAATGGAAAAGAAAGCTTTAATATGGCTAATTGTACCTATATTATTCTTTGTAAGTTTTAATATGGGTGCTTCTGACAGTAAAAATGTCAAAGACAGTAATTCGTCTTTTTCATTTGAGCTTTTGTCGGATTCGATTAAAAAGATAGTCTCCAATAGGGAATTCATAATATACGATTATGGTCATCATGGCAAAAAGTGGTGCCTGATATATGAAAAAGGCGATTCTTATGATATTATAATAGGCACTACGCGAAATGAGCCTCATAGTTTTGTTTCCGTAATAGACACAATGAAACTCATGGATTCATATAGGGATTTAATCTGTTGGGGTATTGATACTTTACCATATATTACAAAGGATATGGTTTGGCAATATCCTAAACAATGGTCTTCATTTTATCATTCTTTAAGCGTTTTTAATGAGCATTCAAATTGTATTTTTAATTCCAATAACGCTATGGGTTTTGAGGGCTTTGATAGTATAGTTGTTAATGATAACTTTTCTAGATTATGTTATTTAATGCATTGGCTGTCTGCTCCTGAAATTCGTTCATTATTACCAGGATTTGAAGAATATGTCAAGTAGGACTTAACAAAAAAACATTATTACGTTAGATTTTATAGCCTTACGACATGTAATATTTCATTATACAGGTATTGTTGGGAAGCCGGAACGCTCCGACAAGGTCAGCACGGCGCATCATCTCCATACGAACGAAAGGACTTGCGGCATTCATCACCCCCTGCGAGGCAATGAAAGCCACGATACCACCCTCATGCACAGAGTCGAGAGACTTCAAGAAGAAGTAAATGTGGATAGCCTTAGTTGACTGACGGTAGGCAATCTCTTTGCTTGTGGCATAACGAGGGTCTGCAACTGCAAAGTCTCCGAAAGGAATATTTGAAGCTGCCACATCGAAATATCCCTCAAAATCAGGGTCAATCTTCTCAAAACCTTTTATTTCGGTGGAGATTGACGGATGCAGAGCCGCCAATATCTTGCCCGTCAGCAAATCTTTCTCAAACGCCAGAGTCTCGGCACCGGGATAGCGTTGCAGAAACGAATCCACAAAAGCACCTTGTCCGGCAGACGGTTCAAGGAAACTGCCAACCTTGACACCACGCACCCGAAGTGTATCAGCCAAAGCATCAATCACCGGCGAAGGTGTGTAGAATGCCGTCAGAACAGACGCTTTCAGCGAGTCCATATAGGCGGCAAACTCCTTGTCACTCTTGGAATAGTCATGGATAAGGCGGCGTAGCTCAACGGTCGGCGCAAACAGTTCAATATCCGATTTGCTCCACTTGGCAGCATCCGCCAACTCATTTGCGTCATTGAGAATACACTTCAGCCCACCAAACCCGGCATAGCGACCAAGAACTTCTCTTTCGGTGGCATTAGGAGGTCGCTTTTCGACTCCTAACCTGAACGCGACACGTATCGCCTCTATGTTGTCGCGCATGGTTTTCAGACGGTTATAACTCATAGCCGTCAAGTTTTTCGGTCATTATTCCGAGCAGTTCATCCAGCATTGGCTGATGAGTCTCCCTTTCAAGAAAATCACCGTTCACCTGATAGCGGTCAAGGACAGCATGTATTTCAGGCAGAGTTAGGAAATGCAGCGCGTATTTTTTCCAGAGATAATCCGGCACTCTGGTCCACAAAGATTCTTCAACGACACTATAAACAATGTCGTATCGTGAGACATACAGCCCTTCAAGGAGCGTGCGCATCGCAAGTTCGTGTGCTACCTGCAACGAGCGGCCTTCGAGCCTGAGCGTGACAAGAGTGTCGTAAGCAGCTTCAGTGCGCTCTTCGACAAACTTCTTATTTGTGAACTGTGGGAAATAGTGGTCACGCAGGTGACCGAGGAGATAGACGCGGTAGTGGTCCATCTCCCATTGTTCAACATTTTGTTTCATCGGGATTTTGGATTTTAGTGGTGTACCGTCGTCCTCGGTGTGTGTGAGTGTGTGAAAAAAGGACATCGGGTATCCCTCCCGATGTCCCACCACTAAATCCACGTCAAATAATGAAACAAAAACATTGTATGACGATGAATCAAGTGCAAAGATAATAAATTATCGGGACACCGGAGGAATGAATAGTGTTAATATATGTATGGCTCAGGCATTTTTGTCTGATTTTTTGCTTTTATTACGCTTTGAGGTCTTCTTGCCGTGGCGGTTCCTGACGGGTGTGAAGGCGTCGAGGACCCGCTTGACAATGAGGTTGTAGAGCTTCTCCTCCTCACGGGTGAGGTCGGTCGGGTGCAGTCCGGTGGTGACGATACCAAACCCGTTGAACTCGTTCTCGCCGGAACGGAAGTTGTGGCGGCGCGAGATGAAACGCTTCACTTTCTTGCCCCACTTGGAGTTGTGGCGAAGCACTTCCTTGTTGTGCTTCATCAGACTCCATACTTCGTAGGGGATGGTGTTCTGCTGCGCCAGAGGATATGAGATGAGTTTCTTGGCGTAGAGCTTGAAGGCGGTGGCGATTGTCTGCTCGTGTGTGAAGTCAAGTTCGGTCGCACCGGCGATGAGAAGCTGGGGAAGGTTGAAGAGAGTGAGACCGTCGGTGAACTGGATTGTGTGCTTTTCCATTTCGATTGTCTCTCCGGCGGCAGGTGTGGCCACGCCGAATGACGCTGATTCCTTGGCGGCTTCTTTCACGGGCATCTCCTCAATCACTGACGCACCATGCAGTTTGGCGTCCTCCTCGCAGAGTTTTACGAGTTTGTTGTATATACCGTCGGCGAGCCACTGCTCATATTTTTCGGGACGCTTCGGGCCGTTGGTCACGGCATTGACGATAGCGGGCTTGGTAAGGATGGGGAGCCATGCGCGGCGCACATTCACCGGGCAACCGATGAAATAATAGAGGCTTAGGAAATCAAGTTCACTCTCGATGCAGGGCATCATGGCGTTGACGATGGTGTGGCTCATTTTCCAGAGGGCCTTGACCGTTGAGAGGTGGGCGGAATCCTGCTGACTCTTGTTGTAGCCGAGGAGTTCGTCGTAATTACGGATGGCGAACTTGAAGTTGTGGGCATAGGCCAACTTGGGATCCATGCCGGAGGAAAGGACGAATCTCTCATCGGGCGAGAAAGTGGCTTCGATGACGCTGCCGTTTGTCCATGTCACGGCATAACCGTTGCCGAGATAGTAGCCGTTGTGTTTTTCTGTCGCGCCTAATGCTATGGCGATAGTGTCGGCGGTGAGCTGGTGGTCGGTGATAACCGTTGTGAGATTCTTCGTTGTCATATCAAGAAGATTTTGAATGTTTGTAAATTATTTTTGGATGGATGTAGTGGTGGGTGAAGTATGGAATGATGTTCCGGACCATCATTCCGCTAATTCAGCCTTTTTGAGTTACAGATTCAGAGCTTCGGGCCTTTGGGCTTGCGCTGCTGTTTCTGCTGGTTGTCGTCCTTCGGGGCGGTCTGGCCCTTCTGGAGCGGGTCGGTGACATTCTTTGTCGCCTCGTTGGTCAGGCCGTCATTGTTGACAGCTTTCTGAGTGCGGCTCTCTTCTGCCACCTTGACGCGCGGGTCATTGAGACTGGTGTTCGGGCGTTGCTTGTCGGGATTGAATTTGAGATAGACGGTGCAGGGTTGGCCTTTCTTGTCCACCATGTTCTTCATCTCGACGACTTCACCCTTGACATATGCTTCCTGCTGCTGGGGAGTAAGAGGAATACCTGCCCATTTGGTGATGGGCTTGATTTTGCCATCCTTGGTGAGCCATGAGGACTGTTGAGCCACCTGTGACTGCTCTTTCTTTTCCGAAAGATTCTGCCTGTGTGCGCCGCCGGGGACGAACTCGATACCTTTGCGGTCGGCAGACACTTGAAGCACTACGGTATATTTCTGACCGTTCTTGCCTTCGATCTCTTTCGGAGGGAGTGCCTTGCCTTCCTTCAGCTGCATCACTTCGGGAATGGTGAGCTTGGTCTGGCCGACAGTGTCGCGGATATAGACATCCTTGACAGGCACCGAGACAATCTCGTTGGTGAGGCGGTCGAGGCTAACGTACGACGGCACTTTCTCCCCGTTGGCATTGGTCAGTTCCACAACTTTTCCAAGATTGCCGGTATATTTGAGAGCGTCCTTATCCTCCTTTGTGAACTTGTAGCCCTCAAATTCTTGGTCGAGCTTCGGCTCACGGTGGATGAAGTGTGGCACTACCTTCACGTTGCCGGCGGCATCGGTGCGGAAAGAGAGACGGGCGTCAATCGGGAACTTCTCGCCGCCGAATGTAGGGGTAACTGTGACGAGCTTTGACTTGCGGTTGTAGAGCATCTCCTTCAGGTCGCCGGACTTTGCGAGTTCATCGCGGTCGATTCCCCATTTCTCCTTGAGGTTCGCCCAGTCAATCTTGCTCTCGTCGACAGCCTGATACTTGGGATGCTCCGTCTGAGGGTTCTCCTGAGCAGGAGGCATCTGCTCAATCGGTTTCTGCTCCTGAGCTTCTGCTTGTGATTGAGTCTGCTGGGGCATCTCGACTTTGAAGTCTTTGAGGATTTCAGCGTTCTCCTCGGGATTCTTCATAAAGTCGGACATCGCCATGCCTACGCTCTCGAAGCGGTCGGCGGGGACTTTGAAGAAACCGAACATCGAAGGATTCTTTGCCTGACGCATGAAGTTGGAGAGGAAAGCCTCCATCGGGTTCTGACCTTTGGTGAATTTCACGAGGTCAGAGAGTTTTGCCAATTTAACATCGGTCATCTTGGGTGTGCCATCGGGATTCTGCCCGGTGACCGCGCCTACCTGCCCGGTCTCATTGTTTCGGGCAATCAGCACTTCTTCATAATTCTGGTTTTGTTCCATAATTAAAGTGGGTTTAGTGGGTTGATACTTGCGCCGTTGCCGACGCGGTTATTATAGGTGGTGTGAATTAGATATTCTTGTTTTTGTTATCAGCCATTGCCTGACGAGCGTCAGCCGGACGGATTCTCACAGGACTTTGTTTGGAGTCTCCGGTTTTGGTGGCCGGAAGAATGCCATCCTTTATCAGTCGCTTGATAGTGCTGCGCGAGACCTTGAATTTTTTTGCTGTCTGTTCGATGGTCCACATTTCTTCCTCCATGTCGAGGATTCCCTGAAGAACAAGAGCCTCTATGAGTTTCTTGTTGTTGGCATTCATCTCATTTCTCAACTCATTGAAAAGAGCGTCAATCTTTGTCATCACGAGTTTTACAAAAGTGTCTTGGCTGCTCATAATTCAGGAATTTTGGTGATTCGTGTCTTACATTTTTCAAACTCAATCGGGTCCCATGGCAATTCAAAAATCACTATGGCTTCGACAATGGTGTCGAGGTAGTAGTATGAGTCGCGCCCGAACATCATCCATTTCAGTTTATACTTCTTGCGGACTCTCTGAAGTTGCCGGGGTGAAATCAGCAATATTCTTGCTGCTTCATCTTTCGACACCTTCGGACGTGGTGGAGGGGGCTGAGGAATCTTTGCCTCCTGTTTCTTCTTCTTTGCCGATACCGATTCCATATAGGCAAGGATCTGGGATATGTCCCCTTGCATGGAATCCACTTTCGACTGAAGTGCTTCAAAGTTTTCGTTTGTTTCCATATTCTTCTGGATTTGTGGTTTTGTTTTCGACCGCTAAGTTAAGGCAAGAAATCTCCATAGGTCTGAGACCGAGCGTGGTACGTACCATAGTACCATACCGTTTTTAAGAAAATCTTAACTATAATCGGTGCTTTCTAAATGTTTCTTAACTTTCGCGTAAAGACACGAAGTGCCGGCTGATGACATTTCAGCCGACACTTCGCTGGGATAGTGCTTACGGAACTACGATGTCATTCAGAAATCAAGTGCGCCGAGGTGCTGGGACAGGTAATCCATGTCTTTGCTGATTTTCTCATTGGTGATTCTTGCATAGATTTGGGTGGTCTGGATGTTGGTGTGGCCCAACATTTTTGATACTGACTTAGTAGTGGTGCGATAAAAATCCAACCACTGCGGTTAAAATATTAGTATTTAGTTAAATACAAGAGAACATTGATTTTTTGATTTGAAATTGATTTATTAGTCTTGTTGTTCAGAGCTTCAAGATTATGAATCAAGGTAAGTTTATATTCTCCCAAGTCATCGAGTTTATACCGCGCTATCAGTTCGACAAGTTGGTAAAACAATATAAAGGCGATTGGCATGCAAAGAATCTCAACAGCTACTCCCATCTGCTTCATCTGCTGTTTGGACAGTTGACCGGATGTGATTCGCTTCGCGATATTTGTCTATGTTTGGCGGCCCATTCCAATATACTTTATCACCTCGGTTTTCGCAAGACAGTGAATCACACATCTTTGTCGCGGGCGAACGAAAGCCGTGATTATCGTATATTTGAGGGACTTGGCTTCTATCTCATCGGATTGGTGCGACCAATGTATTCAAGAGTTAAACTCTCTGAGATAACCATAGATAATGTAATCTATGCGTTAGACTCCACGACCATATCTACCAGTATCAAACTCGCCGCGTGGGCGTTGGGCAAGTATAGCAAGGGTGCTGTTAAAATGCACACATTGCTTGACTTACGGGGAAGCATCCCTGCCAACATACATATAACCGATGGAAAATGGCATGACAGCAATGAACTTGACGAACTCACACCGGAGCCATTCGCCTTCTATGTCATGGACAAAGCCTATGTTGATTTCAAGGCACTTTTCCGATTTCATCAGGCACAAGCTTTCTGGGTATCACGCCCCAAGGAGAATATGAAGTTCAAGACCATTGAGCAGATGGATATCCCGGATGTAAAAACAGGCATCATCGAGGACTCACGCATAAGAGTCACAGGTTATAAGTCAAGCAAACTCTATCCGGAGGATATGAGATTTGTCAGAGTGTATGACCCGGACAATGACGCTATTGTTGATTTTATCTCTAATAACTTTGAAGTCAGTGCATTGGAAATATCCAATCTATATCGTCACCGATGGGATATTGAAGTATTCTTCAAGTGGATCAAACAGAATGTTGTCGTGAAAAACCTTTGGGGCTTTTCAGAAAACGCTGTCAAAGTTCACCTTTGGACTGCCATCATATCCTATCTGACAGTTGCAAGAATCAAGGCCGAATACAACAGCCCTTATTCTATTACTGAGGTGGCTACCTTGATTAGAATCTCCGCTTTGGAACGTACCGAGTTGCGTACGCTGTTAACCAAGCAAGGCTCATCTATCAATTCAAACCAAAATGTCAAAGAACTCTCTTTATTTGATGATTTTTAAACTAACGCGATTTTATCGCACCAGTAGTAATACTGACTCGATGGGTACACCCTTACCGAGCGTCATGGTGGTTGCGAAGGTGTGGCGGGCGAGGTGGAAGGTCAGATTCTTCTTGATGCCGCACAGCTCCGCAATCTCTTTCAGATAGCAGTTGAGCTTCTGGTTGGTGATGATGGGGAGGAGTTTGCCATCGGAATACTCGCCGTTGTATTTCTCCAGTATCTTGATAGCCGGAGGCAGGAGCGGCACCGTCACCTTGGTGTTGGTCTTCTGACGGTGGGTCACAATCCACAGTCTGCCGTCGAACATTTTCTGGATGTTATCAACACGGAGATGAGCGAGGTCGATGTATGCCAGTCCCGTGAAGCAAGCGAAGATAAACACATCGCGCACCTGCTCCAGTCTGGCCGAGGCAAACTCCTTAGCCATCATTTTGGATAGTTCATCTTCCGTAAGATAGCCACGGTCAACTCTCTCGCAGCTGATTTTATATCCGTTGAACGGGTCAACGAAAATCAGTCCGGCGCGAATGCCTTTGTTGATAACCTGCTTGAAGAACTTCATGCACTTGTAGGTGGTGTTCTGCGAATACTTGTATTCTGTGCGAAGGAAAAACTCCAAATCGGTGATGAAGGAGGTCTTGATCTCTCGCAGGGGAATGTCTGTGATGTTGTATTTCTTCTTCATGAATTCCACCACACGGCGGTACATCCGCTCATATTTTCTATAGGTGGGGTCGGCTTTGCTAAGGCCGACGAGCTTCTTTGTGTCTTCCAAATGCTGGAGGTACAGCGGTACGAGTGATTCCTCTTTGGCAGTCACACCGGTAAAGGCGTTCTTTACCATCTCAGCAGTCACATAACCATGACGGTTGAGGATGTCGTAGTAGTGTTCTTTAAGAACGACCCGCATATCTTCAAGTCGCTTGTTTATTTCAAGTATTTTGGCTGAGCGGCCAATAGCCTTCATGGAATTTACATCCCATAATTCCGGCTCAATGGAGAGTGTGGTACTGATTCTTTCATATTCTCCGTTGACTGCAATGCGGGCGATAATGGATGCCTTGCCATCTTTATTCGTCCTATTGCCACGGATATGATAAAGAATCTTGAAAGTGTTCTTTTTCATTTCTTCCTTGGATTTAGTGTTATCATGAAGTCGATTTCTCCCGGCTTCGAAATGATAACAAGTTTAACTTCTTGTCCGATTGGACACTTTGAAGTCAAACATCAGACATATCAGCGACTTACATCATTTTTAACATGCCAGACATTCATACGACATGATGTAACTGGCAATGATTTCATCGCTTTAATAGCAAACATCGGAAATATGTGACAACTTCATTTTTAACACCCATCATTATCAAGGTTAAAAAGTCGCCTCAAATTCCGAGTTAGGTCTGAGTTGTGTCTTTGGAAGATATTGAACACCAAATCTTTAGGCTACTTTCTGTCACCAACTTGTCACCATTTTAGTTTTTGGAATTTGGGTAACGATTTGGTGACGAATAGTGGTCTGAGGAGGTCTTAACTTGGTCTGAAATCGGTCCTGAATCCGATTGGATAAGACACGAAAAAACCTCGGAACTACTTGATAGTCCGAGGTTTGTCTCGTTAAGTCCAAATTAGTTCGGTAGTACATAGTGGAGATGGAGGGACTTGAACCCTCGTCCAAACGCGGACCCAACAAGGTTTCTACATGCTTAGTCATTGACTTGGTTTTCGACCGCCGGCAGGCTCACGACTACCAACCGACAGCTTATCCTCTTGGTTTCGGAGAGCAGCTCGAGACGCGCTGTCTCCTAT
>JAXJVW010000227.1:0-2052 GCA_036308365.1 Muribaculaceae bacterium | reverse complement strand
TAACGACTCATAAATCTACCCTTAATCGTGTATTGGATGATAGTTGCGGATTTTAGGAGTATTAATTAATTTTTGAGAGATACTTATAAGTTACTTATGAAGAAACTGTTTCTATCACTTATGCTCGCCGCCGCATGTTTCACCGGCGGCTATAACGACATGTCGGCTCAGTTCTTGAAAAACTTAAATGTCAACAAACTTAAGAACGCCGCTAAATCAACCGCAGCTGCCATGTCGCTCTCTGATGAAAAAATGGCCCAGTATGTCAAGGAATCAGTGGACAAAATGGACACTGACAACAAAGTGTCTGACCCCGACAGCCCCTACACCAAACGTCTGAACCGTCTGACCGAAGGCCTCACCGAGGTCGATGGCATACCCTTGAATTTCAAAGTCTATGAGGTCACCGACGTCAATGCATTCGCCTGCCCCGACGGCAGCGTCAGGGTGTTCTCAGCCCTGATGGACATCATGGACGACGATGAACTGCTCGGAATTATCGGCCATGAAGTGGGCCACGTGGCTAAACGTCACTCTAAACAAGCCTTCAAACAAGCCCTCTACTCCGACGCACTGAAAAACACAATCGCCGCTGCAAGCGATAAAGGCGGTAAACTCGCTGACTCTACCCTCGGTAAACTCGGTCAGTAACTTGTCAACGCGAAGTATTCGCAGAAACATGAGTTCGAAGCCGACGAATACGGCTACGAATTCCTCAAATCACACAACCGAAACCCATGGGGTATGGTAGCTTCTTTCGAAAAACTCCTCGAAATGGAAGGAAACAGCTCGTCTCACACTGCCAACTATTTCAAGAAAATGTTCTCATCACACCCCGACACTGAGGCTCGCATCAAACGCCTCACTCAACGGGCTGAAAAAGACGGCATCGAACGTCCTGCAAAACCCTGACCCAATCACATATAGCCCGCCTGAATGGAACGGCGATTTCCAATCGCCAACCACTTTGAGTGTGTTTAAATTTAAACACACTCTTAGCTCACAAATACAAACCCCGAGGTCCTATCAACCGACAAACCTCGGGGTTTAGTTTTTTTTTATCTCCTGACCTCAAAAACACATCCCATTAACATCCCTAAATCCCGCAACATAACAAACAACGCATCAGTCGTTTAAGTCTGACGGTGCGTGTTAATTATCACACTCCCCGCATCAAACCATGTGACAAAATTTTGTCGACACCCCCTGTTTCATAGCTATTTTTGCACCTGATATTTTTAACTTTGACGCTCTTATGAAACAAATTATTATTGAACAAGATTGGCTGGAAATTCTCAACGAGGAGTCACCTGAATTCCTCGCTCGTGTCATGTCGGCCATTTATGCGTTTTTCATCACAGGAACCGAGCCGACTGACTTCTCGCAGGCAGAACGGATAGCGTTCAAACTGATACTCAAAAACATACATCGCTATCAGGAACAATACGACATCGAAGCAGGCTACGAAGCGGAAATCAAACGTCGACGAACCGAACGCCGCCGTCAGGAACGCCGGGCCATGGAACTCGAATCGCGCAACAAGGCCGAAGCAGGTTCTACCCTACCTGAACAACGGCTTATAGAACCCGTCGAACCGGAGAAACCGCTCCCTGTGAACCCCTTGAAAAATGATCCTCCGGCGACAGTCGATTTCAGTGATGGCGAACTGGACTATTATGTGGCGTTCAGCCAATTCCATAATGATTATCAAGGCCCGAAGGATGAATGCCAGCTTGAATACGCCCGGTTCAAGCATCAGTTCGGAAACCATCTGCAGGAAACGGGCAAACTACGTGAGAAACTGCTCCGGTTCTACAGCTGGCGAAAAACAATGGCCAAAAAGGGTTATGCCACGGAGCCGTTACCCACATTGAAACAGTGGGTTTCTTCGCAGGCATGGCGACAGATCCTTCCGGAGGATGAAGCTGACCGAAGCGCAATAGTCAGAGCCAGGTCATTAGTGTCCACTAAAAAATCATAAGAGTGCTTTGAAATTATTGATATTCAATTTGTTGTAAGAGATTTTGATGCGCAACGATTTGAAATTACTTT
>JAXJVW010000226.1:0-5563 GCA_036308365.1 Muribaculaceae bacterium | reverse complement strand
GTGTGGGAGTCGGCGGCGTAAGTGATGAGATTGCCTGTTCCGGGGGTAGTGGCGCCTTTGGTGGCTATGAGGCTTGTGCAGGCGATAGCCGGAGCCGCTGCGATAATCGCGGCGCAAAGAGTCAAAGCGAGATGTTTCATTTTTTGAGATTTGATTGGAAGTCAGGGACTTGGAATTTTCGTCCGTTGTCGTTGACAATTGATTCGTAATATGATTTGCTGAAGCCGCTTGATGCGGGTGTCACCGGTTTGCCGTGGGGGGTTGAGATGAACTTTCCGTCGGCATCTTGTTTTTTCACTGACTGGTCGAGGAACTTGACGAGCAGGTAGTCGCCGAGTTTTTTGTAGGACACGGTGGCTTTTTCGGCCCATATGTCGATAAGGTCCTGAGCCACGAGGGCGCGTATTTCGGGATCTTCGAATTCGGGTGCCTGTTCCATCACCACCTTCACGTCGGTTGCTATGGAATCCTCCAGGGCTTTCTGCACCTTACGGATGTCGGGTATCATCTCGTTGTAGCGGTAATAGGCCTGGTTGGCCACGTAGTTGTTGACCCAGAAGTTCGAGTCCCATGAAATATCGTAGAGCGATCCGTTGTCGCCGCTCAGTTGCCGGGGCACCGATTTGACGGAGCAGAACACCGGCAGATACACGCAAGTGTTGGCGTCGTCGGTGCCGAACCACATCAGTCCGCGGAGAAACTCGGGGCGCTCGGCGTTGATTTCGGCCACGAGCGAGAACCCGGTCTGCTGAGTGGCGATGGGTCGGTCGTGGGTGTATTTCACTCCGTCGTGTTCCCATGTGAGTGGTCGCGGTCGATAGGGTGAGTCGTAGAATCCGGCACCGGCATCCATGGTCATGTCGAGTTGTGTTCCCTCATAGTGGTCGCGCATCATCCATTTGAGGTCGGTTGCGTCGAGCTTTCGGTTTGGTTTGACAAACAGGGGGAGGGGTTCGCCTTTCCCTTCGAGAATCCATGGGAGATATTTGTCCATGCCGTCGGCATATTTGTTGAAATAGCTCCACACACGTCCGTCGCAGCCGCGCAGTTTGGTGTAGTTGTTGTAGTCCTGATAGGCCATCGAGAAACTGAAATCCTCATCTTTCCCTTTGAAAAAGCCTTTTTTGCGGGCGAAGTCGATCACATCGGGAGAGTAGAGGCAGTTTTCAGGGTCGTTCAGCGGAAAATGGTGTATGCGGGGGTTGTTGGCGTGTCCGCTGATGCAGTCGTCGGGAATGCGCCGGGCCACCCACACAATCCCTTTTTCTTTTTTGCCGCGGCCAATCAGTTCCATTATCCATGCCTCGTTGGCGTCGGCTATGGTGAATGACTCACCGGTTCCGGCGTAGCCATGTTCCATGATCACATCGTTGATGACCTTGATTGCCTCGCGGGCAGTCGACGCGCGTTGCAGAGCGATGAAAATGGCTGAGCCATAGTCGATGATGCCGTTGGGCTCGGCGAGCTCCTGTCGGCCGCCCCATGTCGATTCCACGATGGTGAGCCCCTTTTGGTTCATGTTGCCTATGGTTGAGAAGGTTGTCGGTGCCTGGGGAATCTCGCCCATGTTTTCCAGAGTGCTCCAGTTGTTGATTTGTCGCATTGCTCCTTTGGGGTAGGTGCCCGCTGGCTGGAAGTCAAGGAAACCGTAGCGCACGTAGGAGTCGGCGGCATAGGTGGCGATGACACTGTTGTCGGTCGAGGCCTTGCGGCCCACGATAAGGCTTGTGCATGGCGATGCGGTGAACCCGCAGGCAGCACCGGCCAAAACTAAGATAGCAGCTAATTTCTGTTTGAGGTTCATGATTGGTTTGTGATGGATTATTTGAGTTGTAGGTGACGGGAGAGAATCCCTCATTCTATTTCGGTTGATGAAGTTGCATCGCGGCGGATCCGTTTGCCGAAAAACCGGTCGATGATGATGGCAATGGCACCGTCGCCGGTGACATTGCATGCTGTTCCGAAGCTGTCCATGGCTATGTAGAGGGCAATCATCAGGGCGTTGTCGGCGTCGGAGAATCCGAGTATGGAGCTGAGCACCCCCAAAGCGGCCATGATGGCTCCTCCGGGCACTCCCGGTGCGGCGACCATGGTTATGCCGAGCATGGCTATGAACGTGAACATCGACGCGAAGTCAAAAGGCATACCTTTCATTATCATCAGAGCCAGCGCGCAGGCCACGATTTTCAAGGTGGATCCCGACAGATGGATGGTGGCGCAGAGCGGAATGACAAACTGTGCCACGTCGGCATTGACTCCGGTTCGGATTGAGTTTCTCAGCGTCACGGGAATCGTGGCCGCCGACGACTGTGTGCCCAATGCGGTGAAGTAGGCCGGAAGCATGGTCCACAGCAGTTTGAACGGGTTGCGCGAGTGGCGTGAGAAGAGCGCCGCCACGCAGTATTGGAGCAGCAGCAATGCTATGTGCATCAGGAAAATGATTCCTATGATTTTGGCGAATGTGGTGAGTATGGAGGCGACTTCGCCCGACACCGTCATTGACAGGAATATACCGAAGATGTAGAGCGGCAGCAGGGGGATGATGGCGTTGCGGATCACCATCATGATGATTTCGCGCAGGTCGCTGAGCCACTGGCGCATGGTGTCACCTTTGAGCGAGGCCGCCCCCAGACCTAAGATGAACGACAGAATCAGTGCCGAGGTGACGTCCATCAGCGGTGTCATGGTCATGCTGAAGTAAGGGGTCAGCGCATTGCCCGGCACCGGCTCGACGGTGCCCAACTGGTCGGGCGATATGAGCGACGGGAAAAAGGTGATGCCGGTGAAGTATGACATCAGCCCTGAGCTGACGGTGGCGAAGTAGGCCACCAGGGCCGTGGCCAGCAGCATTTTGCCGGCCCCTTTGCCTATCTCGGCTATGGATGGCGCAACCAGGGCGAGAATCAAAATGGGTATGACGAACCCTAAGAATTGGCTGAAGATGGAGTTGAACGTCACGAAAAGCCTGGTCAGCCAGTCGGGCGACACGAAACCCGCCGCTATTCCGGCCGCGATGGCGAAGATGATGCACGGAAGCAAGCCCGGTTTTTTTAATTTTATCATGGTTTCAAGGTAAAAGTATTGTAAGGTCAGTTTTTGTCGAGGTGTATGTCCATCTGCGGGAATGGGAAGTGGATGTTGTGCTTGGGCAGTTCATTGTAGAACCGCTCGTTGTATTCATAGAATACGGCCCAGTAGTTTTTCGTTTTCACCCATGCCATGACTTTGATGATCACGGCTGAGTCGCCCAGTTCGTTGAGCACCACTGAGAAGCGGGCGTTGGTTTTTGGAATGAGCTTGCGGATTTTCTCCTCCCTTTTGCGGCGCCATTGCTCCATGGCCGACTCCTTTTTCTTTTTCGACGACGTGAACAGGCGGAAAAACCAGTTTTGCCTGGGGCCATCGGCTTCGGGTGTCGGCTCGTCGCCGTTGTCGTTGGTTTCGTCGGCGTCGTTATCCGACGGTTCCACATGGTCCTCCAGGTTACCTTTGACGATTCTGGGGTCCTGCTCAAACATGGCCTCTATGGCTTCACGGGCGGTCTGCACGTCGTCGTTGTAGGCTATGGAGATGTTCCAGCTCACCCTGCGGAATTTCTCGCGCGACCAGTTGTTGATGCTCGATGTCGACAGCGCACCGTTGGGTATGATGATGGCTTTGTTGTCGTAGGTGTTGATCAGGGTGTGGAAAATCTGTATTTCCTTCACGGTTCCCGCAAACCCTTGTGCCTCAATGTAATCACCCACCTTGTAGGGCTTGAGGAAGAGGATGAGCACTCCACCGGCGAAATTCTGCAATGTGCCTGACAGGGCCATACCCACGGCCACACCGGCCGAGGCGAACAGCGCGAGGAACGAGCTGGTTTCAATTCCCAGAATGCCGATACATGTCACCATCAGCACGAAGTAGAGAACGATTCTGATGAACGACAGAATGAATGAGGCCAGCGACCTGTCGACATTGCGTTGGAACAGGATTATCGACACGAAGTTGTAGATTCTGTCGATGACGAATTTGCCTATGCCGAACACCACTATGGCGATGCATAGGTTTATGGCGAACTGAACGGCCCCCGATGCCAGTTTTGTGAGCAGTTGCTCAATGGAAAGCGATTTCAGTTGCTGCAGTTCCGGATTCGGAACGTTGATCAGGGGGGTGGAACCGTCGTCAGACAGTCGGTTTATTAAAGAAGCGAGCGTAAGATCGAACATCAGGGTAAGGGTTGGTGACGCGCGACATCGCTGTACCATTGCAGGGTGTTGTAGTTGCGTGTCGAGCGGTCGTTGTCATTGAATAAAATGAATGTGGTCAGGCCGCAGTGGGTGCGTACGGCGACGTTTCCGATGATGAAGGGGGTCGTGGCACTGTAGATGACCGTCTGGTCAAGGGCCTGGTGCCATAGCGACGCCATGGGGTCGGCGGGGAGCATGCTTTCAACGAAGTTGGCCAAATCGTAGTGGTAGCAGCGGCCCGAACTGAATGGTTGGAATTCGGCACGGTTGTTGAACGTCGCCGATTGATAGAGCTCGGCGGTCAGCCGCGCCAGATGGTCCATGCCCCGCATGTCGATTACTGACATGGTGCACCAGTTTTTGTTGTAGTTTTCCTTATGTTGGGCATACATCTCGAAGGTGCTGCGGGCCGCTCCAACCAGGTTGGGGGTGTCGGCGGTAAGCATTGGCATGTTGACCGAATAGTCCATGCCGTTGGCCGGGAGTTCGGCGGCCGATGCAACCAGATAGTCGGCCGCATGGCGCAGTTCATAGGCCACTTCCGCACAAGCCATGTAGCAGCAGTCGGCGTAGATGAAGTCGAAATGCTCATCTTCAAGAGCTTCAGCCAGGGATGTTATGTTCATGTAGCGTCCGCCGTCGTCGCCAAACGAGCGTTGTTTGCCCGGTGATTCGGCGATGCCGTTCTGAAGCCATCCGGTGGCGTGGCTCCAGAGCACCAGACCGTAGCTTTTGGCCGGTGCGAGCCGGTGCATGTCGTCGAGCGTTTCCTTCATCCTCGCGACGGTGACCGAGGATTTGTCGGTGGTGTACACTTTGAGGGTTTTGAACGTTCCGGTGGCGTCAAGTTCCAATAGTTTCGCCGGCTGGCCATAGGCATGGTGATAAACCAGCCATCGCGAGTTGCGCAGACCTCCGGCCAGGGCGGCCTGACGCATCTCAGTCAGGTCGGAATTATCGAAATCATCGTAGCCCAATGAGTTGTTGGCGACCATGTAGACCAGCACCGTTCGCACCGGATCCTTGGCAGTCGGTTCCGGCCCGTCGTGGCTGTCGGAGCATGCGGCGGCTATCATGCACACCCACAAAGCTAAAGTGATAATAATCTTGTTGTTCATAGTTACAAAGTTACGAAAAACTTCATTGATAACCGGTCGGCGGCCTGTTTTTTTAACAATGATTTATAAAAAAATCCATGTTTTATTTTTAAATTTGCAGAACAATCTCTTAGAGTGTGCTTAAATTTAACTTTGGTTAAGATTGAGAGGGCTTCTGGAGGGATTTTTGCAAGTTGAGGAAGGAACATAGCGAGCTATGTGACTGACGAAACT
>JAXJVW010000225.1:0-8372 GCA_036308365.1 Muribaculaceae bacterium | reverse complement strand
GGTTTAAATGCGCCGAAAGCCCCCCGTTCCCCATCCGTGCACTCTTTCGTATGTCGCATTATGGGAACTTCGTCCCGCCGTTTGAAATCCCCGACAGTTGGCAGTGGGTGAGGTTGGGTGATTTATCGGAAATAAAAGGTGGCACTACAATTCCAAAGGAGCTGGAGCTTGACAAAGGAATACTTCCGTACATCAAAGTCTCCGACTTCAATACGCCTGAAAACGCTGTGGAAATAACAACTTCCAACCGATATGTAGATGAGTGGAAATGCAATCAGGTAATTAAAGCTGATTCAATCTTATTTCCCAAACGAGGTGGTGCAATATTTACTGATAAAAAGAGAATAACGAGGATAGATATATTAGCCGACCTCAATATTATGTCTGTACATCCATTCTTTTGTTTTGAGTTTGTTTTCCTGTGGTTTAATTCGTTTAGTCTTTCAGAAATTCAAAGTGGATCCAATATTCCTCAAATTAATAATCAAGATTTAGAACCATTGATGATTCCGTTACCTCCAATTGAGGAACAAATTAGGATTTGTAATAAAGCGAATAGCTTATTATCCATTGTGAATAATTTATATGACAATAAGCATGATCTAAAGAACATCATATCAATTGCTAAATCAAAAATATTGGAACTTGCCATGCAGGGCAAGCTCGTTCCGCAGGACTCTGCGGACGAACCGGCCGCCGAGATGCTCCGCAGGGTCAATCCGAAGGCCCGGATAATTTGTGATACACCGCATTTTAGGACCTTGCCAAGGGGTTGGGTGTTTTGTCTGTTCAAATCCTTAATTAAGTCACCATCTTCCAAACCATTTCAAATTCAACAGAGTGAAATACTTTCTGATGGGGATATACCTGTAATCAGCCAAAGCACCAATTTTATTGAAGGATATTGCAGATACTGTGAAAAGGCTTTTTCGGTAAGTGAAGGAATCGTTATTTTTGGAGATCATACAAGAATCGTAAAGTATTATGATAAACCATTTGTCGTAGGTGCGGATGGGGTAAAGTTAATTGAGTGGGACTATGATCGTAAGTTCCTATATTATATTACATTGCACTTATCTCAAACGATTCCGAATCGAGGCTATAGTCGACATTTTCAATTTCTGACAAATTGCGTAATTGGACTGCCACCTGTTAACGAACAACGGAGAATTGTATCTATAATAGAACATGTTTTCTCCATTCTCGAAAATATTGAAGCATCCTTGCAATCCTGAAGACTGCAAGGACGCTTCTGCAAGACTTACCAGTTGACAATTTTGTCAACTATGGCTTGCTGTTCAGTGGCTGTGCGACGGAGGTAGATGCGAGTGGTGTCTATGCTTTCATGACCCATCAGGTCAGCGAGCAGTGCGAGATCGTTGAAGCGTTCGAGAAAGTTCTTTGCGAAGCGATGGCGGAATGAGTGGGGATAAACCACGGCTGGATTTATGCCATATTTAACAGCGAGGATTTTAAGTTGTTGAGCTAAACCTCGGGTAGTTATCCTTTCGCCGAAACGATTCATAAAAATATATCCAGACTTCACATTGCGGGCGTCGAGCCATTCTGTCGCCTCCTCTCTCAATCGCTTTGGGATATAGAGACGCCGAAGTTTCCCGCCTTTTGAATAGATGTCGAGATAACCATGGGCCACATGCTCCGCTTTGATTTGAAGCAATTCGCTGACTCGGGCGCCGGTGGCAGTGAGAAACCACACCACGAAATACCACGATGTGTGACCATCTTTTTTCAACCTCGTTTTGAAAAATCTGTAGTCGGCATCGCTTATCACATTCTCAAGAAAATTCTTCTGCTGCACCTTCACAAAACGCATTTTCAGCTTATCTTTTTTTGTGAATTCCAGATACTTGTTGAGGGCCTGCAAACGCAAATTGACAGTTTGAGGCTTGTGGTGTTCCACGAGATAGCCCTTATAGGCGAGCAAGTTTTCTCGTGTCACTTCCTTGTATTTTTCAAGAAAGCGTGTCACAGTCCATACATATGATCGGACTGTATTCGCAGCCAAATCCTGGCGCGAAAGAAATGTTCTGTACTTAGTTATCATATCATATTCAGTTTTGGTTGAACATGATAATAAGATAACGCAAACCGCATTATCCGCAATTGCCGGAGAACTGGGTATATGTCAGCCTTGAAGACATTGTTGATTATGAGCAACCGCAGCCTTACATAGTTGAGAATACAGATTATTCAGATGAGTTTAAAACTCCAGTACTTACAGCTGGAAAATCATTCATCTTAGGCTACACCAACGAAGAATTTGGGGTATACAACCGTCTTCCAGCTATCATCTTTGATGATTTCACTACAGATTCTCACTTTGTCGATTTCCCATTTAAGGTTAAGTCGTCAGCTATGAAGATATTAAGTGTCCGGTCTGGGATAAGTATAGAATATGTGGCTTATTTTATGGCCATAACACGATTGTCAGGTGATACACATAAACGCTATTGGATCTCTGAATATTCAAAAATTTTAATTCCACTACCACCGAAAGCTGAACAAGAACGAATAGTGCTAATAATCAAGGATATATTTAAACAACTTTCTTTAATTCAAGGATTGTTGGATTGAGGTATAATATGATTCTATTTCTTTAAGTTTTAACAATATCCTATCTTGTTCTTTCATAGGCGGTAAGAATATTGTTAGCCCTAAAAGTACTTGACGGGAAATTCCTGGGATTATTCCATTAGCATTCTTCTTAATACTTGCTAATTTGTTCAGAATCGCGAAACGTAAATAATCAGGCCTGATACAATCCATACAACGAATTGCCATAAATTGACGTGCGATGTGAATGTTTCCGTAATCATTAATTAACAGTTCTCCAATTGTACCCTTGCAACTAAATAATATATCATTTTTGCTGGAAACAACTTGTGGATGTTTTGTCCATCTATTAATGTTCATGCATCCATTACATATATTACTTGCACCAATCAAATAAGGAATACCTTCATTCACGGAGTTGCAACCCGATGACTCCAAATCCCGTCCAGATAGTAATGTGGCAACATCTGCAAGATGGGTTATTGCCCAGTTCTCCGGCAATTGCGGATAATGCGGTGTATCACAAATTATCCGGGCCTTCGGATTGACCCTGCGGAGCATCTCGGCGGCAGGCTCGTCCGCAGGGTCCTGCGGAACGAGCTTGCCTTGCATGGCAAGTTCCAGAACTTTGGATTTCGCGATTATTATAAAGTCTGTAAGTTTTTTCTGTTCAGATTCCGCCCAATCGATTATAGATATAATTTTGTCAACTGCGCTAACAATTCTTTGCTGTTCCTCAATAGGAGGAAGTAATACACGATAATTCGATGCCTTCTCTATTGTGATCGTATCAACTGTAGTTCCTTTGGATGAGGAAAACATTTGCTTCCTTAAGCGTTGTGAGAGGAGAACGAATTTAAAGAATTCAGAATTCAAATTGTAGATATTGGAAAGACATAGCACGCTTGCGTCTTTGTAATAGAATAAATCGGATTCCCTCACCACATAAGGAATACCTATCGTTCCAACTGCCGTAAGCATTATATCTCCAGACTGTGGTACTCCAAACTTAGTTTTCATTTCATCGAATAATTTATGTGAAATGAATAAGTCGTTGTTTACATCGCCGTTTTCTGCCAATTTGACAACCTCACGAGTCCTATAAAATGGAATGCCCTCACTCTGCCAATCAGATTTCATCACACGTTTTGCTGATCCAATCTCAAATAATTCACCCAGAGAGACTTCAACCCATCCGTCAGGCAAGTTCCCATAATGCGACATACGAAAGAGTGCACGGATGGGGAACGGGGGGCTTTCGGCGCATTTAAACCGGTGCTGGCGATTTTATTTGGCTGCGGGACAAATAGAGGCGACAGATTTTGCTAATGTTCAAAGAGTTTATTAACTTTGCAATAGGAATGACGGCGTCACGGAGTGTGCCGACAATGGCGCACCAGGTGGTGTTAACCCCGCAGTCATTCATCAATTGACAAGGAATGAAAACAGTTTATCAAAGAGGAGCGGAGAATGGATTAATCATCGGGCTGTTTCTGACGGTGGTGTCATCATTGTTGTTGGCGGCTGCTGACATGAACGTCCCCTCGATTCTGGTGCTGGCGCTGTTTCTGCTGTTCCCGGTGATAAGTTTCATGATGCTCCGGAAAACCTTCAGGGAGGAGCGAGGCGAAACGATGCTCTCGGCGCTCTGGCTGCAGGGGATAGTGGGCTACGTTGGCGGAAGCCTGATTTTCGCTCTGGCCGGATATGTTTATCTGCGCTGGATTAATCCGATGTTCATCCCCGACCAGGTGGCAGAGGCTATCAGGATCTACAGCGACGTCGACGACCCCAATGCGCAGGAAGTGGCCACGGTGCTCCGTCAGATTGAGAAAACCAACGCCTATCCCTCGCCACAGCAGATTGTCACCGAGCTTGGGCTGTTCATAACCTTCATCGGCTCTGTGACCTCTTTGCTCATTGCCACATTCCTGACATTCAGCGGTAAACGCAAACGTAAAAACACCCTCTAACAATGGATATATCAGTAATCGTACCCCTATATAACGAATCGGAGTCGTTGCCGGAGCTGGAATCGTGGATCCGCCGCGTGATGACAGAAAACGGCTTCAGCTATGAGATAATTTTTGTCAACGACGGTTCAACCGATGACTCGTTCGACGTTATCCGCCGGCTTCATGACCAGAATCCCGCCGTCAAGGGGGTGTCGTTTCGCCGTAACTACGGCAAGTCGCCTGCGTTGAACACCGGTTTCCGCCGGGCTCAGGGCGACGTGGTCATCACCATGGACGCCGACCTGCAGGATAGTCCCGACGAGATCCCCGAACTCTACCGCATGATAATGGAGGATGGCTTCGACGTGGTGTCGGGATGGAAGCAGAAGCGCTACGATCCGCTGTCAAAAACCATTCCAACCAAGCTGTTCAACGCCACGGCCCGCAAGGTCAGCGGCATCCATAATCTCCATGATTTCAACTGCGGACTCAAGGCCTACAAGCAGAAGGTGGTTCAGCGGTTGGAGGTCTACGGCGACATGCACCGCTACATCCCTTATCTGGCCAAGAATCTCGGGTTCAATAAAATCGGCGAGAAGGTGGTTCATCATCAGGCCCGCAAATATGGCAGCTCGAAGTTCGGTCTCGACCGTTTTGTCAATGGCTACCTCGATTTGCTGACTCTCTGGTTCACCAACAAGTTTGGCAAGAAACCGATGCATTTCTTCGGATTGCTGGGCACGTTGATGTTCCTGATTGGTTTCGTGGCCGTGGTGTGCGTGGGTGCTATGAAGCTGTTCCATCTCTACAGCGGTCAGCCTTACATTCTGGTGACTGACTCGCCCTACTTCTACATTTCATTGGTCACTATGCTCATGGGCACCCAGCTTTTCCTGACCGGATTCCTCGGCGAGCTGATAGTGCGCAATTCCTCACGACGTAACGAATACGAGATAGATGAAGAGATTTAACCTCGGCCCGACTCTGGCCCTGACGGCTGTCATGCTGCCGGCTGTAGTGATGCTCAACGGGTGTAACACCACGGGGTGCATGGACAACCGTTCGTCAATACCGCTGGCCGGATTCTATTCGCTGGAATCCGGAACACAGATTGAGATCGACTCCGTCAACATCGGTGGCGTCGACGCTCCCGGCGACTCGCTGCTGCTCAAGGCGGGGGTGAAAGCCAAGCAGGTTTATCTGCCGTTCACCAGCAGCAAAGAGCAGGTGAGCTTCTTCATTGACTATGCATGGGAAGATGCCCCCGAGACCGATATACTGACATTTGACTACACCTCGACCCCCTATTTCGTCAGTGAGGAGTGCGGGGCCATGTATCGCTATCGCATCACCCGCTTCAGCCACACGTCGAACCTGATTGACTCCGTGGCCATCCTTGACTCGCTCATCACCAATGTGGAGCGTGTCGGCATACGAATTTATTACCGAACTGAAACCTCACCGGAAGAATGAAACAGGCATTACTACTGATAGCATTGGTAATGACACTGGTGACCCCACTGATGGGCCAGCGTCGCATCACCCCGGTGAACACTCCGGCCACCGTCACCCAGGCCCGAAACGAAACCAAGCGTGACTCCGTTGATCGTTCGCGCCTTGTCAGGATGGAGGACGCCGAAGGAAACGTGGTTCTTGTCGACACCGTGGCCGGAACGGAGTTCGTTGATTCAACAGCGATAAAAAAGGAAATACCCAAGATGGTTTATCCGCTCCTGAACTCAGTGACCGTGGGCGTTGACCTGTGGGATCCGCTGATGAGGGCGTTCGGAACATCCTACGGACTGATAGGCTTTTCGGGTCAGCTGAACATGCACAACCGTTATCTGCCTACAATTGAGGCCGGCCTGGGCAACGCTGACTATAACCCTGAAAACAACAACTACCGCTATAAAAGCTCCATGGCGCCATACTTCAAGATTGGTGCCGACTACAACTTCCTCTACAACTCCAACCCCGACTATTTTTTCTATGGTGGTTTCAGGATTGGGTTCACCAGTTTCAACTACGATGTCACCGACATCACGTTGGGCGACAACTACTGGGACACGTCAACCGGAATGACCATTCCACGGCAGCGAGCCTCGGCGACATATGTCGAATTTCTGCTCGGGCTGCGTGTCATGCTGTTCAAAAACCTCTCCATGGGGTGGAGCGTGCGACTGCATAACCTGATGCACAGCTCCAAAAACGAATATGGCGAACCGTGGTACATTCCCGGAATGGGCACACGGGGCTCAAAAATCGGAGCTTCATTCTCAATCTTCTACACCATTCCGTTGAAGAAGAAGGCAGCACCGGTAGTTGACGACCTGCCGCCGTTGGAGGAGACCCCCGAGCCGGCCGAAGAAACCCCGGTCAACGAAGAAAACATTGTCATTCCGGAGTCAGGCGAGGCTCCCTTAACCCCGGCACAGACGTGATGAAACCACGTATTCTGATCATAGGCGCATCGTCGGGCTTAGGCTTGAAACTCTCCATGAAATTAGCCTCCATGGGGTGGACCGTCGGCATGGCCGCCCGGCGCCTGGCACCGCTCCAAACGGTCAAGAATCAATATCAGCGCAATGTCAGAATATCAACCATCGACATCACCGCACCTGACGCCCGCGAGCGTATGCTCAATCTTATAGGGGAGATGGGGGGGATGGACATCTTGCTGAACTGCGCCGGAATAGGGTGGTATAATCCCGACCTGGAGATGCGCACCGACCTCGAAACGGTGCGCACCAACGTCGACGGCTTCGTCACGGTTGTCGACACGGCGTTCAACTACTTCGCCTCTAACGGCAAGGGAGGCCACATAGCCGCCATAACCTCGGTGGCCGGAACAAACGGCATAGGGGTGGCGGCCTCATACAGCGCATCGAAGAAATTCCAGAACTGCTATCTCGACGCACTCGACCAGCTGAGCCGTGTCAAAGGCTACGGAATCTGTTTCACTGACATCCGTCCCGGATTCATCCGCACCCCGTTGCTCGACCCTGACACCGATTATCCCGGAATTATGACCGTTGAGGAGGTAGTGCCACAAATCATCCGCGCCATCCAACATCGCGACCGAGTCAAATATATCGACTTCCGCTGGCACTTGCTGGTGAAGGGATGGCAACTGATTCCGCAGTGGCTGTGGCGGCGTCTGAAAATAAAACTCAAAGATTAATCACACATATAATATATATATACACCAACATCATGATAGTAAAAAAAGGGAAACCCGTTGGCATGTGCAGCGACCATGCCGGTTACGAGCTGAAAAGCATAATCGAGGGCTATCTTGAAGCCAATGAAATTGAAGTCAAGGACTTCGGCACCAACAGCACCGAAAGTTGTGACTACCCCGACTTCGCCCATCCGTGCGCCGAGGCTGTGGAAAACGGCGAGTGCTATCCCGGCATCGCTATGTGTGGCAGCGGTGAAGGAATCAGCATCACTCTCAACAAACACCAGGGGATACGCGCCGCCCTTTGCTGGGCACCCGAAATCGCACGCCTGGCCCGTCAGCACAACGATGCCAACGTGCTCGTGCTACCCGCCAGATTCATCGCCCCTGAAGTGGCCCTGGAGATTGTCGACGTGTTCCTCAACACCGAGTTCGAGGGTGGACGCCATCAGCGCCGCATCGACAAAATTCCCGTAAAACACTGACACGGATGAACGGCGGCGCTCCCATCGGAGTTTTCGATTCAGGCTACGGCGGTTTGTCCATTCTGAAGGAAATAATGGCGAAGTTGCCCGGATATGACTATGTCTATCTGGGCGACAACGCCCGCGCACCCTACGGCAACCGGTCGTTTGACATCGTGTATCAGTTCACGCTCGAGT
>JAXJVW010000224.1:0-2518 GCA_036308365.1 Muribaculaceae bacterium | reverse complement strand
GATTATTTTTGGTCTTTTTGGCCGCTTTTTGATTTGTTCATCAGTCGCTTAGCTCGCTAAGCTCCTTCTTCGCAAATCAAAAATCAATCCAAAAATCCTCAAAAATAATGCGTAGTTAATTTCTGAGAGATACTTAAACGATAGTTTAGCTATGCTTAAGATTGTAGTCACGCTTCTGATAGTCAGTTTTTGCGTGTATACTGTGTTTTTCCCCTTGGGGGGCGACTCGCCGCTGAAGTGGGTGATTTATGGTTTGATGGGGGTGGTTCCGTGTCAGATTTTTCTGCTTGGCAACAGTGTGATGGACCGTTATCTGCGTATGCTGTGGCCATGGGTGGTGACCTTTGCGGTTCTACTGATGGTGCATATTGTCGCGGCGCACGAGAAACCCGTCAACGACATTATACTGGTGGTTTCGATGGTGTCGCTGACCTCCGTGATGGCGCTGGGAGGTGCGCAAAAGGTGGTGTTTCGCACGTTGCTGTGGATGTTTCTGTTTCAGATGGTGGTGTTTCTTCCGCTTTATCTAATCAAGGGTCCCGGCTCCGGGTATAACGATGGGTGGACGGGGATGTTCACCAACGCCAACACATGCTCCATCTTTTTGATATCCACTCTGTTGGCGACGGCAGTGACTATGGAGAAAGGTAAGCGGAAGTATCTGCTTTATGGGACGCTGTTCTTAGCGATTTTCCTCAGCAGGTCGCGAAATGCGCTGTTGGTGGGGCTGGCTATCATAGGGAGTGATTTGCTTCAGGCTAAGTTGGTGCGATTTGAGAAGATACTTCCGCTGGTGCTGGTGGGTGTGCTTATCTATGCCGCATATTACATGATGGTAATAGAGCCGGCGTCGGCCAAGGGGGGATTGGAGATGATGGGTAAGGACCAGGGAAGCGCGGGACGAGGTGTTCAGCTGCTTTACATCACCAGTCATTATGACATCACCCCGTTTGGGTTTGGACGAATTGCCAACACCATGACTGAGAAAGCGACGAATTATCCGGTACACAACATTTATGTTGCGAGTCTGTATGTGCTCGGGTGGATTATCCCGGTGGTTTATCTGGCTTTTGTCTATTGGATGTATCGGAAGGCCCGAAGTCTGATGTACAAGATATGTCTTTTAGCGGCCCACTTCTACTTTTTCTTTGAGCCGGGCTACATTTTTTGTGTGCAGCTCGACTTCTTCCTGCCGATGTTCACCCTCTGCTCATGCTTTTACAATAACTCACTGTTTTACAAAAAGTTAATATCACGAAATGCGACCAGTATATCAACTTAATTCTGAATTATATAAAGTGACCGGCATTCAACGGGTGATGATGGATATTCATGAGGCGCTCAAGCCGTCAGGCGCAAAAATCATCGGGACGGTGCCGATGGAAAAAGTCAGCAAGGATATCGGCATCAAAGAGTCGGACTATATTCAATTCAATGGCTATGGGAAGCTGAGAGGCTCCGTGGTCATAGTTCATGAGCGACGTTATCTCCCCATTTTTTGGGTGCTCAATAAGATTCTGCGCTATGACATCGAACTGGTTTATGTGCATCATAATGAGCTTTACGGACAGCGACTGCTGTCGCGTTTTCCAAAGCATATTGTGGCGATTTCAGATGCGGGAATAAAGAATCTGACGGAGTATTTTGGTGTTGAGAGAGAGCGGATCAGCAAGATTCACAATTGTGTGCGCAGGCCAGAAGGGTTCAGTGTGAAACGGAAGGAGTTCAATCGTGAAGAGATAACGATTCTTTATCCGGCGCGTATCAACAGTGTTAAACGCCAGGTGGATTTAGTTCGGAATCTTCGCGGAAAATTGTCTGACAAGGTGAGGATACTGTTTGCGGGAGTAGGGCCGGAGTATGAGGAGTTGCAAAAAGAGTGTGGTGATTCCACTCAGTTCGTGGCATTGGGATTTCGCGCTGATGTGCCCGAACTGATGCAACAGAGTGATTTCATGATGCTTTACTCTCGCCACGAAGGTCTGCCAATATCTCTGATAGAGGCAGCTATGACCGGTACACCCATAATATGCAACAATGTCGGGGGTAACTGCGAGATAGCGTTTGACGGGAAAAATGCCTTTGTCACAAATAATTGGGAGGAGTTGACCCAAACGCTTAACTCACTACCGGAGCTGAGTGAAGAAGTGTATGCATCGATGAGCAACGCTTCTGTTGAGGTTTATGACAGATATTACCGATTTGAGAAATTTGCTGATGGATACCGCGAACTTATAAAACAGTTAGTTTAGCGACGTGGGCGGCGCAGGCATTCCGTGCAACGCCATTTCATCTAAGCCCTACATTTGAGTAAAAATAATTACACGCTTAATATAATGCCAGTTTTAGCAACAAAAAATAGCTGCACCGGCTGTGGTGCATGTGGCAATATCTGCCCCCATCAAGCCATAGAATTCCGCAAGGGGAGTGACACATTTCTTTATCCCGAGGTTGACCCTACACGTTGTGTGGAATGCAGACTGTGTGAGAAAGCATGTCCGTTGGTCAACGGAGAGCT
>JAXJVW010000223.1:0-3805 GCA_036308365.1 Muribaculaceae bacterium | reverse complement strand
TTGTTGAGGGTCTCGATTTCGCGGGCCTGGTTGCGGATGGTTGTGAGCAGTGAGTTAAGTTCTTCGTTCTCAATTGATTGTGGGAACTGTTCTTCAACCCTGACCATGAAGTCCGAAAGGATGTTCATGTAGTTGGTAAACGCCTGATAGGGGGTTTCGTAGGGTGAGAAGTGTGAGTGGACCTCACCGTCGTTCTTATGTTTGGTCGACATGTAGAACAGGTGGTCCGAAGCCTGCAGATACCAGTAGTCCTGTTTCAGACGTCGGTCGTCACAGAGTCTGACACGCTCAGCCACGGAGTAGAGTTTCCGGAACGCCTCGTTCTGCAGTTTGTTGCCGAGCCATGCCGAGGTGTCGCGCGCCTCGTCGGCCCATGAAATGGGGTGGAGCACCGAGATGGTGTCGACCGGTTTGAGTTTCGACACAGCTTCAGTCGGGGTGATGAAGCTGATGCCGCGTTCATGGGCGAAGCGGGGAAGTGCTTCGAGGAATTGGAATATGCCACTTTCGCGGGGCTGCATGCCACCGAATGATTCGAGGTTCATGAACAGGTTTATAATCTGCTCATTGTCAGGAGTGTTGGCTATCCAGTCCATGTATTTGTCGGCGGTCAGGGGATATTCGCTCCATTCATGGTTCGAGAAGCGGAAGGCGATGTCGTCGCTGAGCTTGTCGTTTTTGAACAGTATTTTCAGCTTGGGAGCCGAAGCTGCGGAGTAGACGTAGTTGGGCGACTTCCATCCGAGGATATGCTTGGCGCCTTCGGTGATGACCCCTTTGTAGCCCATGGCGAGGATCTGAGGAGCTATCTCGTCGTCGTAGATAAGCTCGGTGTTGCGGAACACTTTGGGTTTCTGACCAAACAGTTCGTGGATTTTCTCACCGTGCACTTTAACCTGCTCGGCGAATTCCTCGGGGTCGGCCAGCGATGCCAGCGAGTGGGCGTAGGTTTCGGCGATGAATTCAACCGAGCCTGTTTTAGCCAGTTTCTTGAGCAGGTCGAGGAATTCGGGGGTGTGCTGTTCAATCTGTTCGAGCGCTGAACCTGACACGGAGATTGCGCAGCGGAATTTTCCTTTTGAAGCCTCGATCATGCTCAGGAGCGATTCGGCCGCGGGGATGTAGCTTTGCTGGGCTATGCGGGTGATTATGTCGTCGTTGGCGAAGTCGTCGTAGTAGTAGTGGTCGTTACCAATGTCGAAGAAACGATAGCGTTTCAAACGGAACGGCTGATGTATCTGGAAATAAAAACAAATAGCTTTCATGAGTGGAGGTGTGGGTTAGTTTTGTCCTAAAATATCTTTGTAGATTTTGATTACTTTGGCTCCGGCCTTGTCCCAGGTTATCTGGTTGACTTCCTTGAGTCCGTCTTCGCGGAGCTGGTTGTACATCGCCGGATAGGTGATGATGGAGTAGATGGCGTCGGCCATGGCGTCGATGTCCCAGTAGTCGGTTTTGATGACGTTGTCGAGGATTTCGGCGCATCCTGACTGCTTGGAGATGATCGATGGCACGCCCATCTGCATAGCCTCGAGGGGTGAGATGCCGAAAGGTTCTGAAACGGAGGGCATGATGTAGACATCGGAAGCCTTGAGCATTTCATAAACCTGTTTCCCTTTCTGGAATCCGGGGAAGTGGAACCGGTCGGCGATGCCGCGTTCGGCGGCCAGGGTTATCATTTTGTCCATCATGTCGCCGGAGCCGGCCATGACGAATCTGACGTTGGGGGTGAGCCGGAGCACCCGCGCTGCGGCCTCCACGAAGTATTCGGGACCTTTCTGCATGGTGATTCGTCCCAGGAAAGTGACGATTTTGTCCTTCGGTTTCTCAACCTGCACGTTGAGGAGTTCTTCGCTCAGGGGCACGACGGCGTTGTGGACCGTGGTTACTTTCGCCGGGTCGATGCCATATTTGTCGATGACGGTGCGGCGGGTGAGTTCCGACACGGTGATGATGTGGTCGGCGTGGAGCATTCCGTCGCGCTCAATGTTGAACACCGTTGGGTTGACGTTGCCACGGCTGCGGTCGTAGTCGGTGGCGTGGACATGTATGACCAGCGGTTTGCCGGTTACCTGCTTGGCATGGATTCCGGCGGGATAGGTCAGCCAGTCGTGTGAGTGGATTATGTCGAAGTCGATTGTGCGGGCCACCACTCCGGCCATGATGGAGTAGTTGTTGATTTCCTCCAGGAGGTTGTCGGGGTATTTGCCTGAGAACTCTATGCATCCCAGGTCGTTGGTGCGCATGTAGTTGAAGTCGGCGTAGATGTGGTCGCGCAGGCGGAAGTAGAGTTCGGGGTCCATGACGTTGCCAATGCGGCTCTGCACGTAGTCCCATTTGACATCGCGCCATGCCACGGGCACTTGCGATGCTCCGATTATGCGGGCGAAGCTCTTGTCCTCGTCGCCGAACGGTTTGGGTATGACGAAGGTGATGTCCATGTCGCCGCATTCCCACATGCCTTTGGTCAGTCCGTAGCTTGCTGTTCCTAATCCTCCCAGGATGTGAGGCGGGAATTCCCAGCCGAACATTAATGCTTTCATATGATTGAATGGTTAAGGATTAGACGTTGAGTTTTTTGAGTGTCCGGATTGTGCGGAGCACTTCGGCCACGTTGGTGGCGTGTGAAATGGCGCCGCGTCCGTTGAAGGGGGGATTGCCGTCATAGAGCTGCGAAAGCGAGCCGATGCAACCTTGCGACATTTCGTCCTCGAAGCCTATGAGCATGCGGTCGATGTAGCTGACTCCTGAGAATCCGAACACGCGGAGGTAGGCGTCGGCGTAGAATCCGATCAGCCATGGGCGGGCGGGCCCTTGATGGAGGGCTATTTCGCGTTCCTGCGGTGTTCCGAGATAGAACGGACGGTAGCCGTAGCTTTTCGGTGACAGAGTGCGCAGTCCTTTCGGGGTGAGGAGTTCACGGGTTGCCACGTCGAGCACCCCTTTGCGCTGTCGGCGGTCGAGGGGTGAGTGGTCAAGCCCGATGGCTATGACCATGTTGGGCCTTACTTCGGGCGATGCGAACTGTCCGTCGACATAGTCGTAGAGGTAGCCGTAGTCGTTGAGGAACATGTCGATGAACGGCTGTTTCATGTTCATGGCCAGGTCGCGGTAGCGCTCCGCTTTCGAGGCGTAGGTCTCGGATGTCTCGAGCAGTTCGGCGGCGAACATCAGCGCGTTGTACCACAGTGCGTTGAATTCCACCAGATAGCCTGTTCGGGGAATCACCGGACGGCCGTCCAGATGTGAGTTCATCCATGACACGGCTGTGGTTGTTCCGTTGGTTGTCAGCAATCCGTCGGGTTGCATGCGGAGGTTGTTGTGACCACCGTCGATGATGTGGTCGAGCATGGCAATGAGATGGTTCGCGTAGAGTTCGCGCGCGGCGTCGTTTCCGGCTGATTTGGCGTAGAGCTGAATGGCTCTGGCGGCCCACAGCGGAATGTCGGGATGCTCTATCCCTAATATTTTTTTCGACGGGATGCCTGTCGAGAAGTATTCATGGAGCGCCTTGAGGGCGGTGTTCATTATTTTCTCGAAGTCCTCGCGATGGTTGATTGCCAGGGTGTTACCCGGGAGCGACATGAAGGTGTTGCGCGCCAGGATCACTCCCCAGGGGTAGCCCGAGAGCATGTACATTTCGTCGCCTTCGGTCAGATAGAACTGTTTCGCGGCGTTTTTCAGACAGTTGAAGAACGAGGTGCGTTTGGTTCGTGTGGCGATTTCCGTTTCGGAGAGTTTGTTGAGGTTACGGGGTGAGATTTCGCTTACTCCGGCAGAGAAAATGATTGATTCCCCTTTTTTG
>JAXJVW010000222.1:0-3717 GCA_036308365.1 Muribaculaceae bacterium | reverse complement strand
CCGACCCACGAACCGATAGAGCAGGAGGCACAGATCAGGCTGATGGAAGAGATACGCAACTTCTCAGGCCGACCCTCGATGCTTGTGCTTCGTCCGGCCGACGCCGCTGAAACCACCGTGGCCTGGGCCATGGCGATGGAGAACATCCACACCCCCACGGGCCTGATACTTTCGCGCCAGGATGTGAACGACCTTCCGTCGGTCACCGGCGACAGGATGATGGAGGCCGAAGGAACCCGTCGAGGCGGCTATGTTGTGATGGACAGCGCCATGCCCAAGATTGTTCTGGTGGGCAATGGCTCGGAAGTTTCGCTGCTGTGTGAGGTGGCGCGTATGCTCGAGGCGAACAATGTTGCCGTGAGGGTGGTTTCCGTGCCGTCGATAGGCCTGTTCAACAATCAGGACGAGGAATATCGCCAGAGCGTCATACCGCAGAATCTGCCCGTGTTCGGACTGACCGCCGGTCTGCCTTCCACCCTTCGGAGTTTGGTTGGATCCCGCGGCTATGTCTATGGCATGAGCCGTTTCGGGGCGTCGGCGCCTTACAAGGTGCTTGACGAGAAGTTCGGCTACACGCCCGAGCACATCTACGCCGAGGTGGTACGTTTCATGAAACACTAATCCTACACATAAATACTACCGATGAAAAAATGTATTCTTGCCGTGATGGCAATGCTGTGCGCTATGGTCGCATGGTGTGACGAGGCCGAGAAGGTGCCGACGAAGACAGTCAATTACAAAGATCTCAGAATCATCAACAAAGGTTTTGAGAACTCAGAGCGGACATTTTCGCGTCTGCCGGTGACGCTCAAGGACAGCGCCCGCGCCGACCTGTGGGAACGTCAGCAATGCTCGGCCGGCATGGGCCTGCGTTTCGCCACCGACTCGCGCAGCATAGGTGTTCGCTACGATCTGTTTTACAACACCCACATGATTCACATGGCCGACACCGGATTGAAGGGTACCGACCTGTATATCCTGGAGGGTGACAGCGTTTGGCGCCATGTGAACACCAACCGTCCGTACATCAAAAAAGGTACGGAGAAGAGTTGCGAGTTCACCTATGTTTCGAATCTCGACGGCAAGATGCATGAATATATGATTTATCTGCCGCTGTATGACGGCATTGAAGATATTGACGTGATCGTGGACTCCACGGCAGTCATCACTCCCGGCGATCCCCGCGTCATCGACAAGGGGAAGAAAATCGTTGCTTACGGCACCAGCATTCTTCAGGGAGCCTGTGCGTCGCGCACCGGCATGGCCTCGACCAACATCATAAGTCGTGAGCTCAACTGCGAGGTGGTGAACCTCGGTTTCAGCGGCGAAGGGAAGATGGACACCTACATGGCCCGCGCCCTTGCCGAGATACCTGATGTTGACGTTTATCTGATTGACCCCGTGCCCAATTGCACCGAGATGATGTGTGACACTCTCACCTACGGGTTCGTCAACCTGCTGCGCACGCTGCGTCCGGAGGTGCCCATCGTGATGCTCGAAGGTCCGATCTATCCCTATGCCCGTTACGACTCATTTTTCGGCAGCTATCTGCCTAAGAAAAACGCGGCATTCCGCCGTAACTACGAGAAACTGAAAGCTGAGAATCCCGACAACCTCTACTATGTCACCTCAGAAGGGCTTGACGGGGTTGAGGATGACGGCACCGTCGACGGCATACACCTGACCGACCTCGGATTCAAATATTATGCTGAAAAACTGATACCGGTTCTCCGGCCATTCGTAGAGAAATGAAAATAGGAATAATAGTAGCCATGGAGAAGGAGCTGAAGCTCCTTCTCCCTTTGATACATGACGTGAGCGAGGTTACGCTCAACAACTTCACCTTCCACTGCGGCCAGGTAAACGGCCATGAAGTCATAGCTATGCAGTGTGGCATAGGAAAGGTCAACGCCGCCGTTGGCACACTGACGCTGATAGAGAACTTTCATCCGGCGCTGGTTGTGAACACCGGAGTGGCCGGTGGCACGGGTAATGCATCGATACTCGATGTGGTGATAGGTGAGCGGATCGCCTACCACGACTGCTGGTGCGGCCCGGGCACGGAGTGGGGCGCGGCGGCCGGATGTCCGCCATTTTTCCGGTCGGCCCCCGAGCTGGTGGGCTTGCCCCTGTTCAATGCGGATGGCCGTGTGAAGAAAGGAGTGATAGCCTCAGGCGACATTTTCGTAAGCAAAAAAGAGGAGGTTGAGCATGTGCTGAGCCTTTATCCCGATGCGCTGGCCGTTGACATGGAGTCGGCGTCGATAGCGCAGGTTTGCTATCTGAAGTCGGTTCCGGTGTTCATCATGCGTGTCATTTCCGACACCCCCGGAGGTGCCGACAACATATCGCAATATGAGAATTTCTGGAACGACGCGCCCCGCGCCACCTTCGGGTTGCTTAGTCAAATGCTGCAAACCTTGTGATAGCCATGGAGAAGATAGCCAGTTTCACCGTCAACCACCTCGACCTTGACCGCGGGGTGTTCGTGAGCCGTTGCGACCGTACCCCCGGCGGCGATGTCATCACCACATTCGACATACGCATGAAGCGCCCTAACCGTGAGCCGGCGCTCGATCCGCGTGCCATCCACACCATAGAGCATCTGGCCGCCACCTATCTGCGCAATGAGCCGGCGTGGCGCGACAGAGTTGTTTACTGGGGCCCGATGGGGTGTCTGACCGGCAACTATCTGATTTTGGCCGGGGAATATGATTCGGAGGATGTGTTGCCGCTGTTGCGCGACACGTTCAGATTCATAGCCGGTTTCGAGGGTGAGATTCCCGGAGCCACGCCCCGCGACTGTGGCAACTACAGTTTCAATGACCTCGACAAAGCCCGCGAGGAGGCGAGGATTTATCTGACAGAGGTGTTGCTTGACCCAAAAGAAAGTAACCTGAACTACCCGCAGTGAAGGATATTCCGGCAAGAAAAGGGAAATATTATCTGCGTCGCCTCATTGAGGAGGGTGAGCATGAGCACCAGGATTTCAAGTATGCCATCAGCGACGCCCGCAAAATAGCGCGTTCCATCTCGGCCTTCGCCAATAATGACGGGGGCCGCCTGCTGATAGGGGTAAAGGACAACGGAGCGGTTGTCGGGGTGCCCAACGAGGAAGATGTCTACATGGTTGAGCATGCCGCCGAAGCCTACTGCGAGCCACCGCAGAAAATCGATGTCACCGCCTTCGTGGCCGAGGGTGGGGCGGTTGTGTTGCGTGTCGACATAGCCCGGTGCGAGCGTCGGCCGGTTTACTGCCGTGAGGAGAACAATCGCCATGTGGCCTACTACCGGGTGGCCGACGAGAACATAGCCGCACATCCGCTCATGGTCAGGGCGTGGGAGCTTCAGGGGGGCGATGAACCCGTGGGGTTCAGTTTCACCTCGGAAGAGCTTGAGGCCATAGCAGTCATCAACGCCGCCACGGGGGGAGTTGCGCCCGATGACTTCTACCGCCATGTGCGATTGTCGCGGCAGCGTGCCGAGCATCTGCTTGTGCGGCTTATCTGCCTCGGCAACATCGTGATGCGCCACACTCCGAGGGGCTTCCTGATTGATCCGGCGGAGTAGACGGGCTGGGATTCAGCGGTGACCAGTGTCGCCGTGGTTAGAGGTCGTTCCATAATGGCGTTGCGATGACTGTTGAGGAGCATATCCATCACGGGTTCACAACTTTAGCGGGGTTCATTTGCAGATTTTATTTTTTTTAAGTACTTT
>JAXJVW010000221.1:0-9559 GCA_036308365.1 Muribaculaceae bacterium | reverse complement strand
ATATTTATCCGAGGGAAATTTTTAGAGGATTTTTCTCGAAGAAGAGGGAGCTTAGCGAGCTAAGTGACCGATTATGAGAGGAAAAGACTCAAAAATTTCGAAGGAGAAATATTAAAATAAGTTCACCGGTTAGTATAAAATAATTTTCAACAGTTACTTATGGGAAAATTTTTATCTGATTTCAAGGATTTCGCCATGAAGGGCAACGTTGTTGACATGGCTGTCGGTGTGATCATCGGCGGTGCTTTCGGCAAAATCGTTTCTTCACTCGTCAATGACATCATGATGCCGGTAATTAGCCTCGCATCGGGTAATGTCAACTTCAACCAGCTGACCTATCAACTGCGTCCCGAAACTAAAGATGCGGCCGGCGAGGTGATCTCTCAGGCGGTGAACTTCAACTACGGAATGTTCATTCAGAACATCATCGATTTCCTGATCATCGCATTCTGCATTTTCATGGCAATCCGTGTGCTCAACCGTTTCAAGAAGAAAGAGGAGGAAGCCCCTGCGGCACCCCCTGCTCCCAGCAAAGAGGAGGTCCTGCTCACTCAGATTCGCGACATTCTTGAAAAACAGAACAAACAGTGATAACATTTCTCATCGGGTTCATGGGGTGTGGCAAAACCACCCTGAGCAACGCACTGAATCATGCCACCGGAATCACAGTGGCCGACCTTGACGAGTTGATCGAAAGCAAGGTCGGGTGTACAATCAAGGAATTCTGGGCGAAGCATGGTGAGGCAGCGTTCCGTGAACTTGAAGAGTCAACCCTGCGGCAGGTGGCGCTTTCGCAAACCGACATGATTGTCGCTTGTGGAGGCGGCACTCCTTGCTATGGAGTGAATATGGAAATAATGAATTCCTGCGGACAGACGGTGTGGCTGACCGCAAGTCACGACGTCCTGTTGTCGCGATTGAAGGCCGGACGTCACAAACGTCCGTTGATCGCCGCTATGGACGACTCGACGCTCAGCGACTACATCATCAGCGAACTTCACCGCCGGACGCCATTTTATTCCAAAGCCCACGTGACGTTCGATTCCTCACGTCTGGAAAACAAACGTGACATTGAACTCACCGCCAGGCGGTTCGCCGGCCTGTTTTTGAAGCACCACGGAGCGATTTGATCACAACCCACAACCATCAATAACCAAACACATTCTTAGCATGGCCGAATCTTCTGAATTATCAGCCCCTTGTCCTGCGGCGATTGCCACCTCCCACAGGGCCTTCAGCATTGGATTGCCCCGTTGCGGAAACAGCAGCGAGCGACGTTTCCCGCTAACTCCCGAGGGGGTAGAAGTGCTTTCTCAGCAAGGTTTCCAAATTAAAATCGAATCCGACGCCGCTAAAACCATACATTATCCCGATAGCCGTTACAGGTTACACGGAGCCGAGATAGTTTCCCGGCAGGAGGCTCTTAGTTGCGACATCGTGATTCATCTGGCTCCGTTGGGACAGAACGACATCCGTGGATTGCGACGCGGCGCCGTGCTGCTGACATTGCTCCATCCTGAGTTTCAAACCAATGAGAATGTCAGGGGATTACTCGACCGTGGCATTATTGCCGTGGCGCTCGACCTGATAAAGGATGAAGATGGAAATTGCCCCTTTGCCGACATTCTCTCGGAAATCGACGGACGCGCGGCCATGGCTATAGCATCATCATTGCTTGCCGATTCAGTGCAAGGTAAAGGAATATTATTAGGTGGTGTGGCCGGAATCATGCCCTGTGAGGTAATGGTCATCGGAGCAGGAATCGCCGGAATGGCCGCGGCAAGGTCGGCCACCGGGTTAGGTTCGATTGTACGCATGTTTGACAGCAATGTCTATAGGCTCAGATCGGCCATCCGTGAGTTAGGACCCCAAATCATTGGATCGGCATTGCATCCGTCAGCCATCCGGAAAGCGTTGCGTACTGCCGATGTGGTGATTGTAACTGACTGTTGTCAGCTGAAACCGTTCGACAGCGACATGGTGGCCGGAATGAAGGCGGGTGTGATCACGTTTGACCTCAGTGAGCGTGAAGGAGCACTGTTCCCGTCGCTCCCCACTGTCAATCTGGCAATGGCGCGCCCATGCGACAACACCGGCGACGGCAACCGTGTGTGCTACATCCATGCAGGCAGCGCTGTGCCACGTACCGCCGCCATGGCGCTGAGCAATACGCTCATAACAATGCTCAACGAACTCATAACGCTCGAAGGAGTGACCAACGCACTCAAATTAAGCCCCGGATTGCAGCAAGGGGTCTTCACTTTCCTGGGAAAAGTGACGAACGCGCGCGTGGCCTCGATCATCGGCATGCGACACATGGACATAAAACTTATTTTGCAATTCTCATGAGTACACGTCGGAAATTCTATGTGGTGTGGGTGGGCAATAACCCCGGAATCTATGATTCGTGGGAGGAGTGCCAGCTACAGATAAAGGGCTATCCGGGCGCGAAATTCAAAGCTTTTGAATCGCAGACAGCCGCTACATTGGCCTACCGTGGCGATCCGTCGGAGCATATCGGATTGATTAAAGCGATAGCCTCGCATAAACCTAAAGTTGTGAATTATAGGGCTATACCTGAAATAAAAATGGAGGGAATAGCTGTTGACGGAGCTTGCTCGGGTGTGCCCGGACCTATGGAATACCGAGGCGTCAAAATCGCTACGGGTGAAGAACTGTTCCATCTCGGACCGCTCCCCAACGGAACCAACAATGTGGCTGAATATCTGGCTCTGGTCCACGCTTTGGCCATGCTTGACAAAAACGGCGACCACACCACCCCGGTCTATTCCGATAGCCGCACGGCGCTGTCGTGGCTCCGTAACAAGGGACATAAATCAACCTTGAAACAGACAGCCGACAATCTTAGGATATTTAATCTGTTGCAACGTGCCGACGCCTGGGTGCGCTCGCATTATGTTCAAAATCCTGTGATAAAGTGGGATACTGAGAACTGGGGTGAGATTCCCGCTGATTTCGGACGAAAATAAACTTTTCTACCTTCCCACACTTGCTAAAATCTGATGCTCCCGGTGTCGTAAAGATCAATGTGGCCTATTCCTCCCGCATCCAGCTCTTTCGAATAGCGTTTACGGAGCCTGTGGTTCAGATTTGCCGAGAATACAACCGTTTCCGGCTTGATTTTTGCAACAGCTTCCATAATGTCGCCCCGGAATCCGTCGGCTACTACCATGTAACTGATGGGGTGGGGCACTGAGTTGTCATATTGTTTCGCACCGAGCATCATTATTCTGACACTGTCAATCACAATCATCCCATCCTTCCGGCTCAAGTTTGCGGAGGTGAATGTGTCATCAACCCTGATGACATTGTTCAACCCCCTGCGGGCCATGTATTCCCGGTGGGTCAACATAAATTCCTGAGCAACCAGCGGTGCCTGCACTTTGTCGGCGTCGGTAATGAAATACAGCTTGTCTCCCTGTTTGACCGCTATGGCAACTTGGTTATAATCGGCGATCATGAACCGCTCGGTCTCGGGGTAGGTCGGTGTGGTTACATATTGAAACCCCATGGCCAAGGCCATCATTGCTAAAGTGGCCACGATAATCCATCGTTTCTGATAGAAGAGATAGGCGGCGACACCAAACGGAAGCACACACAGCATTGTCGCAACTATCGGCGACATGAACAATCCCTCGACAGTGCTGTGTGGAATCGAGTCAGTCAACCCGAGATACTCTTGTGTGAAACTGAACAGCTTGTCAGTCGCGGTGGTTATCCAGCCATGTGGAATGTTCAACACTGAGCACATAATCAATATCATCCCACCGATCATGACCCACGTGAGTGTCAGCGTGGCAATCGGGGCTGCCACCATGAAGTAGACTGGAAAAATGTGGAAGTGATAAATCACCACGGCAAACGTGCCTAATGTGGCTGCCAACGGTGTAACTATCAATGATGCAGGCTTGTAAAGCCATGTCTTGTGGCATGGATTGAGTCTGTCGGCGAGCATACTGATTGACGCCACGGCCAAAAACGACAATTGGAATCCGGCTTGAAACAACGCCTGCGGTGTGAAGAGCAATATCGCTATGGCCGCCATGCACAACGCATTCATTCCGCTGTAGGGGCGACGCATCATTGAGCCCGCCAACAGCATGGTGACCATGATGACAGCGCGCGTGACCGACGCCGAACATCCGGTCATCACTACATAACACCAAAGCAATGCGATGATCGAAAGCATACGCATGCGGTGTAGTCCCGCCAAACTTAACGGCAGCAGAATGAGGGTCAGCATGGACAGTATTATGGCTACATGGGCTCCGCTCAGGGCCAGGATGTGGGCCATGCCGGTGCGGGAATACAGCTGACGGTCATCGCCACTGATCCACTGCGACTCCCCCAACAGGGCGGCGAGAAGAAAGTTGACACACCCTTCACTCAGCCCGGATTCTATGATATGTTCCCCGATTGACGCACGAAGGCCATACAGCGTTCTGGCCACGCCTCCTTCGTTTCCCGATATAACCAGGTCTTGCCGGCTCACCCTGAACCGGGCCACATGTGGGTTCGACCGATAGCCCGGATTGAACTCCTGGGGAAGCTCGGGTTGATCGCGGTGCGCCAGATACTTCCCTTTGAATATCACGGTGTCACCCGGAACCACGTCGACGCTGGCCCCGGGAATCAGAAGTTGCATCGGGGTATGCCGCAAACGGTGCGACACACTGTCGCTTCTGTCAATATAGCCCACTATGGAGCCGTTGATCTTGAATCCTCCGTCGGTATCTTTCCCCACCTCGGCAATGGCAAAATATGTCACGTCGGAGTGTCGGCACAACTCGCTGACAGGCTCAGGAATACTGATGAACATGACAACCCATCCCAATATAACAGTGCAACACAAGGATGAGTAGTATTCGGCTTTTGTGAACAACATAACCGTCGCCGCTACACCAAGAACCACCGGCCACACTGCCGACTGCGACGCGGAGCAAAGCAATACCCCCGCTACCAGTGAGCAAAGCACCGGCAGCAGGGGCACGTATGACAGTGGTGGTTTCAAGTCAGACTATGGTGGCCATCACCACGAAGAAACTTGAAACACCGATGATGATCCATAGCAACACGGCCAGCACAAGCGGGGTGACACCGACACTCTTGATCATTTTTATCGACAGACTGGCGCCGATGAAGAACAAGGTCACAATCAGCAGTTTCTTAGCTATATAGACAATTGTTGAAGAAACAACTTCGGGAATTCCGCAGTAGGTGTTCACAAGCATGGCGCCGACAAAAAGGAAAATGAACCAGGGTATGCTGATTTTGCTTGTCTTGTCACGGAATATGAGCATGGTCACGAACGCCATGGGTATGATCCACAACGCGCGGGTGCACTTGACAAGTGTCGCTATTTCGCACGCCTCGCTTCCATAGGCCTGACCCGCTCCCACAACCGATGAGGTGTCATGAATGGCTATCGCGGCCCATATGCCGAATTGCTGCTGCGACATCTCGAAAAAATGGCCGATGGGCGGGAATATGAACAGGGCTATGGCGTTCAGAATGAAAATCACGCCCAGCGAAACGGCCATCTCGTTTTCATTGGCCTTCAAAACCGGACCAACGGCCGCTATGGCGCTGCCTCCGCAAATTGCCGTTCCCGCTGAAATCAAATAGGCTGTCTTACGTTGAAGATGAAGCCAGTAGCCTATCATGATGCCGAAGCACATGACGCCTATAACGCTCACAACGGTGAACAGCATCCCCTCACTGCCTGATTTCATGGCGGTCACGAAGTTCATTCCGAACCCCAGCCCGACTACCGAGGCCTGCAGAAGGTATTTCGACGATTTTTTGTTGAACTTCGGAAATGGCATGTCACATACAAAGGCGAACACCAGACCCGCGAACAACGCTACTGCCGGACTGACGGCCAGAAATCCGGCTCCGGTTTTATCCCACGGAAACAGTATGAAGATGATGGCCGCGATATATACGATTTTGCTAATCAGGGCTTTGCCTGACGAAGCGCTCGCGGATGAAGTGGTTTGTTTTGAATTATTCATTGTCGTTGTTTCAGAGTATGCTTGAATTTCTCATAAAGAATTCATAACGCACTGTTAGTTAATTTATATGGTTAAACGGTTAATCGTTCCAGATTCTCCATGACTCGAACGCCTGCAGAAGCAGCATCTCGAGCCCGTTTTTGACCTCGGCTCCATGTTCAGCCGATTTGCGCATGAACAGTGTAACATCGGGATTATACAACAGGTCATAGCATAAATGCTTTGAAGTCAGCAGGTCATAGGGTATGTCGGGACACTCGTCCATGTGGGGATACATCCCCAGCGGTGTGGTATTGACTATGACAGTGTAGTCGCTCATTATTTCCGGAGTCAGCTCGGAATAGGTCAGAGCGTTCTCTTTTTTGCTACGTGAAACCTTGCGGGTGATAAGCCCGAGATTGCGCAACCCCAGGTCAACAGCCTTCGATGCCCCGCCGGTGCCCAGAATGAGCGCTTTCTTGTGGTAAGGCTTAAGCATGGGCGATATGGAGTCGGTAAACCCGACTATGTCGGAGTTGTAGCCTTTCAAACTGAAGTTCCCGGCGTTGTCACGGCGTATCTTTATCACATTCACCGCTCCGATTTCGGCCGCGGTCCCATCCATGGAGTCCATGTTAGGGATTACGAGTTCCTTGTAGGGGATTGTCACGTTAAGCCCTGATAGCCCGGGATTTTCCGCGAACACTTCCATCAAGTCTCCTATGTCGGGCAACTCAAAGTTGATGTATTCGGCATCGATTCCTTCAGCCTCGAATTTCTGATTGAAGTAGTTCTGTGAAAAGGAATGTCCCAGGGGATAACCTATCAGTCCGTAGATTTTCTTCTGTGAGTTGTTCATTGTGTTGTAGATGTTTGGTTTATCGCTGTTCAGGGTTGGCGGCCTGCCTTGCCAGCTCTGCCTCGGCCCTGGTGATATTCTCGGGTTTACCTATGTCAAACCAGCGGTGTTCTCCCGCCGGACTGAATGATTGTATGTTCAATCTGTGGCAATTGCTGACGTAGAAAGGAATGATGCCGAACACTTCGCCCGCAGAGCCATATTCTTCAAGCGCCTTCAATATGCTTGACGGATTGATGATGTGGACCCCACCGAAAGCTAACGGATGTAGCCCCGCGGCATGCATGTCGAAACCTTCAGGGCGCGTCTCGCCACTGCAGATGTTCCCCCATCCCTCCAGACGCCTCTCATCGTTGAAAAAAAGATAGCGGCTCGTCTCTCGAAACTCGGCAAGCAATGTGGCGTCGGAACCGGTGGCGGCATGCTGACGTGACATCTCGCCCAGGTCAAAGTCGGTAAAAATGTCGGCGTTATGAACCAAAACAGGTTCGCTGCCTGCCAAAAATCTCGACGCATACAAAACTCCCCCGCCCGTGTCCAGAAGCTGTCCGCTTTCATCGCTGATGTGGATCTCTACCCCGAAATTGTCGTGAGATTTCAGAAATTCGGTGATTTGCCCGGAAAAGTGATGCACATTGACCGTGATGTCATTGATGCCCGATTCCTTCATCTTAAGTATTACCCGCTCAAGCATCGGAGTGCCGCATAACGGCACCAACGCCTTAGGGTGACTCAGTGTGAACGGTTTCAGACGGGTGCCCAGTCCGGCAGCGAATATCATCCCTTTCATCCTTCGTCACTTTTCTGAAAATTGTTGCTCTATGTTCTGCTCACGGTGTATCAGCTCAACCTTGATGTTGAATTTGCGGTGCAGATGCTCGGCCATGTGCTGCGCACAGTAAACCGAACGGTGCCTGCCGCCGGTACACCCGAAACAAACCATCAGGTTCGTGAACCCGCGCTCAATATATCGGGCTACAGATGCGTCGACAAGCGAATAGCAATGACTCAGGAAGGTCAGTATCTCGCCATCCTCCTCCAAGTATTCTATCACATTCTTGTCGAGCCCGGTGAACGGCTTGAAACGCTCGTATTTTCCGGGATTATTCACCCCGCGACAGTCAAAAACATAGCCTCCGCCATTGCCCGAAGCATCGTCGGGTATACCTTTCTTATATGCGAAACTCATCACCTTCACCGTCAGAGTCTGCTTTTGAAGGGTATCGGCAAACTGCTTCATGTCGACAAGACGCAGAAGCAATTCGTTCAGATAAGGATACTCTACATACTTCTCACGGAGAAGCTCGCGCAGATTGGCGATGGCGAAAGGAACGCTCTGCATGAAGTGGGGCTTCTTCTCAAAATAACCCCGGAATCCATAAGCCCCAAGCACCTGAAGTGTGCGGAACAGCACGAAATGACGCAGCTGCTGACGGAAATATTGCTCGTCGACCGGAGCATACTTGCTCATCGAGTCGATATACTCGGTGATAAGCTCGTTGCGGAGCGAATCGGGCAGATTGGCTTTCGCCTGCCACAGAAACGACGCAACATCGTAGTAGTACGGACCCTTTCGTCCACCCTGAAAATCAATGAACCACGGCTCCCCGTCTTTTATCATCACATTCCGGCTCTGGAAATCACGATACATGAACGTGCTCGACTTGCTCCGCATCAAAACCTCGGCCATAGCCTGGAAATCATCCTCGAGCTTGTCTTCCTGAAACTCCAGTCCGGTAGCCTTCAGAAAACAATATTTGAAGTAGTTCAAATCCCACAATATGGAGCGGGTGTCGAACTCTTCAGCCGGATAGCAGTGCTTGAAATCCATGCCCATTGCCCCCGCAAACTGTATGTCAGGGAGTAGTCTGACGGTCTTGACAAGCAATTCTTTCTCATCCGGACCAAACGACCGCGTAAGCCTTCCTTTCTCTATGGCACTGAATAGCGACAGATCGCCCAAATCTTCCTGTAAGTACGACATGTGGTCAGCCGCGACAGCAACCACCCTCGGAGTGGGAAGATGTTTCTCGGCAAAATGCTCAGCCATATATATGAACGCATCGTTCTCCTCGCGGCATGTGCCAACGGCTCCTATCAACGACTTACTGCCGGTGAGCCGGAAATAACGTCGGTTTGAACCCGAAGCCGGTAGCTCTACCACGGAGTCAGCTTCCGTTCCGGTATATTCTTTATATAGTTCCTTTAAAGGTGCGGTTATCATCGTTATTTTGGTTTAATCGTTTTCTATTGACCCACAAAATTACGAAAAAATGTGACAACTGAGCCATGATCACTCAATAAAATTGAATACGTTCACATATATTATTATATAAAGGGCATTGTGACGAGACATAATGTCGCGCGGTTTGTTAACAAATGTGATATTTTGCACTCAAGTGCGTCGCCAGCATTATGAACAAAAGCTCCGGTCAGATGTTATAACGAGATTGCTTTCGCCGGGGATGTCGGCGTTGAAGCGGGATGGCAGGGGATAGGCCGCGATTTCAATGAAAAATTTTTGCATCCGTAACCGACAGTGCCACAACGTGATGCTGGGAAAGGTGAAAAATTTATGAAAAAAAGTTCCCGGAAAATTTGGTGGGTTCGGAAAAAGTGCATAACTTTGCACTCGCTTTCGGGACGGAGGTCACGAGTCAAGCGAAAAGGAAACCGGAGAGAAACT
>JAXJVW010000220.1:0-3070 GCA_036308365.1 Muribaculaceae bacterium | reverse complement strand
CCGCACGACCAGTGTTTGAGCATGGCGATATTGAAGTCGGTGCTCCATATCGCTGTGAGTGCTGCGTCAATCTCCGTTTTCCAGCTGTAAAATTTAGCTGAGAAGTGCGCCAGGTAACAGCTGAGAAGTGCGCCATTTCATAGGAGTTTCAAAGTTAAGATTTATTTGATGATTCTACAGATTCTTTGATTAATTTTTTTGTTTCTTTCATTCGGAACGACTGCCCGGTCATGTTTACAAGCATTGCTTTGTGAGTAAGTCTGTCGACCATGGCGGCGACGAGGACTTTGTCTGCAATGATCTCGTCCCAGCGGTTGAAGGCAAGGTTAGTTGTGATTATTATGGATTTCTTGCCGGCCCGAAGCGACAGATGATTGAAGAGCAGTTCGCCGGCCTGCTTGTCGCAGGAGACGTATCCGAACTCGTCGCAGATTACAAGATCGTAGCTGATGAACTTGTTCTCGAGAGAACGTAGTGTCCTCTCCTGTCTGGCCTCTCGGATCTGAGTGATCAGCCGCGGGACGGATGTGAACATCACGGTCATGCCATTGGAGCAGGCCTCTATGCCAAGCGCCGTTGCTATATGGGTCTTCCCGGTTCCGGGATTGCCGTAGAGGACGATGTTTCGTCCCTGCCGGATGAAGTCGAGGGTCTGCATCACTGGCAGAGCGGTGCGCGCGTCCTGAGGCAGCTCTTCGGTCTGTATTTCTGCCAGATATTTGAGCTGCGGGAAGTCGGCGCGCTTTATGAGCGTCCTGCGCCGGTTCTCGGCTCTTAGATCCAGTTGGTCCTGCATCATCACGGCCATCAGGTGGCGCACGCTCCAGCCTTCGGAGGCAAAGCGGCTGACATAGTCGTCGAGAGAGTCGCGGAATAGAGGCAGCTTGAGTTCCGTCGCCGCCTTGCGTATGATTTTGAGGTCGTTGTCCTGTTCCATAATTGATTTATTGAGGTGTCCGGGATGATGTTGATGAATGAGCCATTGCTTCGGTGAGGGCATCAAGTGTGAGCGAGGCTCCGTGCTGTATCGACAGCCACATGCCGTCGTATGCCGGGAGTTCGGATACGTCGGCGCTGTCCTGTGAGCCCGGTGTATCCCGGACGGCGCCGATTTCCACCTTGAGGTGGTCCGCCGTGATGTGGCGCACTCCCTTGAGTCTCAGACGACGGGCCGAGGCTACTATCTGGCTGTGTAGTATTCCGCGGTCGCGGGCATACATCATGAACTCGATGAACTCACGCTGGCGGTCGGGACAGAAGTGCACTCGATAGAGTTCTGCGATTTCGCCCGGCACCTGCCTCAGCGCGGCCGATGAGTCCAGAGCGCCCGGTTTGCGCAGGAATGTGCCGAGATAGTGCTCCAGCTTCATGCTCCAGCCTCCCCGTCCGCGCAGCCTTACGTGTTCGGCAACCTTCCGGCCGCCGTGGAACATTGCCAGTCTACCGGAGAAGACCTTGACTGTGACGACCTTGTCTATCAGCGCCTCCGGAACGGAGTAGTTGTTGCCGTCCACCATCACGGTGCAGTACTTGCCGGGGCGGTGGTCTTCGGCCTCGAAACAGCTCATCGGCTGTGGGGCCGGGTGCAGGGACTGAAGGTCGCGGAGTGTGCGCAGGCGTTTGTCGCTGTCGCTTACTCCGGGGACACCTGACACGCCATTGACACGCTCCAGGGCCATGCAGAGCCACTCCTGGGCCTGGTCAAGCGTCTCGAACGATGTCCTCGAGGTGAAGGCCTCTCGGCGCACAACTTCCACCGACCGCTCCACAGAGCCCTTCTCCCATCCGGAACGGGCGTTGCAGAAACGCATTTTAAAACCGTAATACAATGACAGCCGCTGCATCGTCGCGGTAGGGAACTTGCACGACGGACGCCCACGCCCGCCCGGCTTTATGGTGACCGCCACCTTCATGTTGTCATAGACCATCACCGAGGGCACGCCCCCGGTCTCGGCGAAGAAGTTGCGGTGGGCCTCCATCAGTGCCAGTGTGTCCTGATGCAGGAACAGCCATGCGCTGCGGCGATTGGAGTGAAGAAGAGTGAACACAGCCATCTGCACCTTCAGCCGCTGTCCGCCAATCACAAGCGGTATCTCTCCCCAGTCGAACTCGCACTCCTGCCCCGGATCATGCTCACGGCGCACATAGACAACCGACATTTTCTCCGGCTTGCACCCTATCGAGGCTTCGATGCGCCCCACGTGGACACATACGCTGGAGTAGCTTACTTCATGACCGCGCTCCACCAGCATGGAGTAGATGGACTTCTTTGTCCACAGCAACTTGCGCATACCGGTGGCACGGCGCACACGGTTCTCTTCAAGACACTTGCGGATCAGTCCCTTGATCTCATCGGTTACCACGCGCGCAGGGCGCTCGGGTGTGTTAAACTTGGGCTTTGACCCTGTCAGGGCCGCAAAAGCCTCCATGTCGCAGACGCCATCGCCATCAAGGCACTTACGCTCATACTCCCACACGATCTTGTCGACGGTGTGGCGGCTGATGTGCATCTCCGAGGCAATCCGGCGCTTCGACTGGCCCTGGACCCGGTAGCGGTGCAGGACCTCGTTTCTTTCTACCATAGTTTTCATTTTGCGGGGAACTGGTTCTTCTTAAAGAAACAAATTTCCCCTGGTTAAACAACCGCCTATGGTGGCGCACTTTTAAACTGGAACTTGTGGCGCACTTTTAAACTAAAATTTACACTACAATAATATCATCCATTAATTTTCCGGCCAGTTCACCCTGCCAAATTCCAGCCCCGTTGTTGGCTAAGCCAACGCCTTTGCGCTTTACTGACCGAAAAAAGGCTCTTGCTGTATTTTGCATCTGTTAACTCATGTGTGAATGATGGTTTCTCATATGCGAGGGGTAACTTTGCGTCATAGTCAATGCTGAGGCCGACATCCTTCCGCGGGTGTCGGCCTCACTGCTGTTTTTATCGTACTATGTCATGAAATGCGGCCGGGGTGCGGTCAGCCTTTGGGAGTTAGGGGAAAATGACGTATATTTGCATTCTCTCTTCCCTCTCCATCGTTCCATTTTCTTATGAATAAACTACTCTTAATGT
>JAXJVW010000219.1:0-1376 GCA_036308365.1 Muribaculaceae bacterium | reverse complement strand
GTATCTGATAGCGCGCCACGGAAACGGCGAGTGGGTCATAGGCTTCCACAACAATCAGTTTTTCCTGAACCACAAACTGATAGCCGAGCGCGACAAGGACCTGACACAGATTCGTGTCGACGCCGCCGATTTCCTCTCGAAAATGAGCGGAGTGGCCGAAGCCTACACCATCGATGACGTCATCGCCGGACACGCCGTGGAAACCTCCGTCGTTCCACGCCGCAACATAAACTACGAAACCGCCGGCGACCTGTTCGCCGCCATTATGCCCGGATGGGAAATCACCGACGACGGCAGCCCCACCCCTTCAACCACCGAATATCCTGTCACACAACGCATATCAGCCGCTGTGGCTCCCACCTTCATTTTCGCTCCGGCAATTCTGGAACCCCAAACCATAACTACGCCGGTCGACGCAAGGGTGTTAGCCCCAACGGTTAGTTCTATATTGAGAATACGGTCGCCGAACGCGGCTATGTTGCCTCCATTGAGGTTAATAAAAAAAACCTCATCCTCAACTAAATAAATTTAATCACACACAACACAAAAAAACATAAAAGCATGTCTTTTACAAGCTTCTTAAGCAAATTATTCGGCAACAAGTCGCAGCGCGACCTCAAAGAAATAGAACCCATACTGAAAAAAATTCAGGCTCTCCGTCCGGAAATGGAAGGTCTGACCGTTGATGAACTCCGCAAACGCATCGACGATGTGCGTGCGCGCATTGCGGAAGCAACAGCCGACGACCAGAAAGAAATCGACCGCCTGAAAGAGGAGGTGGAAAACATCCCCTACGACGAACGTCAGCCCATATGGACCAAAATCGATGAATTAGAAGAAAAAATCATCAAAAATATCGACGGCGAACTCGACAAATCGCTCCCCGAAGTGTTCGCTGTGCTCCGTGAAACAGCCGCCCGTTTCGCCCACAACGACGAAATCGAGGTTGTGGCAACCGACATGGACCGTGACTTAGCTGCTCAGGGTCGTGACTTCGTCAGAATTGAAGGTGACAAGGCCATTTGGAAAAACCACTGGATTGCCGGTGGCAACGACATGAAATGGGACATGATCCACTACGACGTTCAGCTCATCGGTGGCATCGTGCTCCATCAAGGTAAAATCGCCGAGATGGCAACCGGTGAAGGTAAAACTCTCGTGGCCACACTCCCGGTGTTCCTCCGCTCGCTCTCAAAACGTGGCGTGCATGTGGTGACCGTCAACGACTATCTGGCCAAACGTGACTCCGAATGGATGGGTCCGCTCTACATGTTCCACGGAGCTACGGTTGACTGCATCGACAAACATCAGCCCAACTCTCCCGAACGTCGTGCCGCATATGCCTGCGACATCACGTTCGGTACCAACAACGAATT
>JAXJVW010000218.1:0-14363 GCA_036308365.1 Muribaculaceae bacterium | reverse complement strand
TCGGCCGGACGGAGCACGAGCATCGAGGGTCGGCCTGAGAAGTTGCGAATCTCCTCCATCAACCTGATCTGCGCCTCCTGCTCTATCGGTTCGTGGGTCGGGCCGTCCTCACCTACGCGGAAAGCATCGTGGGTCCAGACATATTTCACGGGGAGCTCCATCAGGGCCGCCATGCGAACTGCCGGCTTCATATAGTCGCTGAACACGAAGAATGTGCCGCAGGCGGCCATCATACCTCCATGAAGCACTATTCCGTTCATGATCGCGGCCATGGTCAGTTCTGACACCCCGGCATGAAGAAACGCCCCACTGAAGTCGCCATGGGTCAGAGCGCCGGTTTTCTTCAGGAATGCGTCGGTTTTGTCGGAATTGGCCAGGTCGGCGCTTGAAACAATCATGTTCTTCACCTTCTCACCGAGCACTGAAAGCACGTTGGCCGACGCGGTGCGGGTGGCCACATTGGCCTTGTGGACTATTGAACGGTAGTCAAGCTCGGGAACTTTACCCTCGATGAAACCGCGCAGCAGCGCAGCCTCCTCGGGATGGGCGGCGGCCCAGCTTTTCTGCTCGGCGCGACGCATAGCCACCTCACGGCGAAGCTCGTCGGCACGCTCGGCATAGAGTTTCTTGACTTCATCACGGATGACCCAGGGGTTCTCAGGGTCACCACCGAGGTTACGCACGGTGGCGGCGTAGTCGGCGCCCGATTTGCTGATGGGCTGACCGTGGGTGCTGCACTGACCCTCGAAATTCTCGCCGGTAGCTGTCACACATCCTTTACCCATGATGGTGTGACCTATGATTATTGACGGACGCTCCTTTTCGGCACATGCGTTGCGAAGTGCTTCGGCTATGGCCACGGGGTCGGTGCCGTCAATCTCCTGCACATACCAGTTCCACGCCTCATATTTCCGGGCTACATCCTCGGTTGAAACGGCGTCGACATCGGTCGACAGCTGAACGTTGTTGCTGTCATAGAACATTATCAGATTGCCCAGACCTAAATAGCCCGCTATGCGTCCGGCGCCCTGAGAAATTTCTTCCTGGATGCCGCCGTCTGAAATGAACGCGTAGGTCTTATGTGCGAAAATCTCACCGAAACGGGCGGCGATGAATCGCTCGGCTATGGCCGCGCCTACTGCCATGGTGTGTCCCTGGCCCAACGGTCCGGAGGTGTTCTCAACCCCTCGCTCAACATCGTGCTCGGGATGACCGGGGGTTTTGCTTCCCCACTGACGGAACTCCTTCAGGTCCTCGATGTCATAACGGCCAGCCATCGCCAGCACGCTGTAAAGCATCGGCGACATATGGCCGGGATCAAGGAAAAATCGGTCGCGTGAAAACCAACTGGGATCGTCGGGATCTGTCACCAGAAAGTTGGAGTAAAGCACATTCACGAAGTCGGCGCCTCCCATGGACCCGCCGGGATGTCCTGATTTTGCTTTCTCTACCATTGATGCGGCCAACACTCGGATGTTGTCGGCGGCCGAATTAAGCACGTTTGCTTCTATTGCCATAGCCTTTTTGTGTTTTTGTTTGATATTGTTCCTTTTCGGTTTGGTCGCTGCCCGCAGGAAGCTCCCTCGTTCGGGCAACTGATTGCCTCTCTGATTAATCATGCAAAAGTAGTAATTTCCACACACTATTCAAAAATTTAAGCCCCAATTTGATTTTTTTACCCATTATTGAATTTTTTTGAAAAAAAATCACTCAAAAATTTGGAAGTTCAAAAAATATCCCGTAACTTTGCATCGCTTTTCAGAAATCGGGGTGTAGCTCAGTTGGTTAGAGTACGCGTCTGGGGGGCGTGAGGTCGCTAGTTCGAGTCTAGTCACCCCGACTAAAGCAAATCGCTTGAGAAATCAAGCGATTTTTTTGTTTATACACCATAAACCCTGCTCTATCTGCAACTTGCATAAATCAAAGCTTCACGAAACTTCATTCGCCGGAGCGCCGCCCGCCGTCTCCAAAGCACCCGAAGCTATGCGCTGCGTAAAGACTGCTCAGCAACGTGCGGCCACGGCTCGGCCTTACAAACGTCAACCAACGATGCCCCACCTCCCGGAAGCCTGGGCGAACCTGTAACAGCACTCTAAGCCATCTCATAATATAAATATATAAGGAGCCTGACAGCCCAGACTCGCCCATTTCACACCAGAAAGCAGCAAGGATTCTCATTCTGTTCTCCAATCTGAGGAATCACATCTCCCGCCAAAATACACGCACAAAAAAATTGCCCGCCGGAAAGCGCGATCGCTTCCGGCGGGCAACCTGTTTATTTCAGTTTAAATCTTATTTAACCATTTCTTTGGTGACTTTGTTACCGCGTTTAACGATATACAGACCATTTTCGGGGTTAGCGATTTTCTGTCCCTGAAGGTTGAAGTATTCAGCGGGAGCGTTGGTGAGGTCTTCCTCAACACCTTCAACACCGAGTTCGTTGGGATCCTGGAAATCTTTCTGAGCGAGAACGTAAACGCCGAGACCGTTCATACATTTGTAGTCAAGGATGTAAACACCTTCGTTTTCATTGGCGTCAACGAATTTTTTAGCCTGCAGACAGTGTACGCGGGTACCGGTGTCTGACTGGTTACCCAAACCAGCTTCGGGGAATGTCCACATAGCCTTCAGATCTTTATATTCGAAGCCTTCACCGAAAGTACCTACGCTTGCAGTACAGCCGGGAGTCTTGTCATACTGACAAACTGACCAAACAACGAAGTTGTCGCTGCCCAGTGCGAACTCAGCCACACCGTTAGTTCCGGGGTTAGGTGCCAGATCGGAGCATGATGCGAATGAATCGAGCATAGCGCCCTGAGTGTTGTAGATTGAAGGACAAGTATTAAAACCGTCAATGTAGAATGTTTCACCAACATGTTCCTCATCGTTGATCATCTTAGCCAAAGGAGCTGTTCCCCAGCTGCTCTGAGGTTTTGAAGTGCCGGCATCTTTGTCAGTTATCATGGGATAAGTTTCAGTGATATCTTTTGCTTCCCAGAAGTAGAAACCGTCGAAACCTCCTTCGAAAACATCTGAACCCTGTTCGCGGATTGCACGGAGAACTGCGAGGTTACCTGCGCTACAAGCGGCCATGACTGTCGCGCTGCATTCAGCACCTGTGAGGTCACCGATAACGTCGATGTAGTCAACACGTACTGCACCCGCATCAGCTGATTCACCTTCTGCGGCGGGATCGATTGCGGGCAGGGCGGTGAGTGATCCGTCAGCTGCGTTCACAAGATAAATCTGAAGACCACCTTTGTTAAGGTCTGCGCAGTAACCGCAGATGTAGAGGTGACCGTAGTCGTCAACACCAACAGTGTTAGCTGCCAGAAGACCTCCGTAAGCCTCTCCGTCAAGAGTCAGGAGAAGTTCACCTTTGGGTGCGCCGGTGGCGAAGTCGAAACGATAGAGTTTAGCCTGATCGTCAGCGTTTGAGAACTGAACCAGAACCTCATCGTTATAGATTGTGGCAGTTCGGCAGTATTGTCCTGCGAAAAGTGAGTTGTTGATATCGTCGATGTTTGATACATTACGGCTGATTAACCAACGGTTGTAGAATTTGTAGTCACCCTCATCCTGATATTTGGCGGGGTCCACTGACACGAACTGACCAAATACGGGAGCTACGCCCATGATGGCAGTTGAAGCAAGGAGTAATAGTTTTTTCATTTATTATTATTTTAGTTAGATGGATTAGTTTGCCAAAATTATATACCTTTTTCCATTTTTCAAAGTTTTTACTCAAAAATAAATTCAATTTAAATAATCTTTAACAATTATTTACATCTTATTAGTATTTCACCCTCCTTTTCCCATATCATTCAACGGGCTATGAGCCTTAGGCAAACCATCCGGATGACGAAAAAACCGCCTTCTCGTCCACTTATCGTTTTCTTAACGCATGTTAAATCACTCCTATTTATTATGTTATTAACACTTATTGTAGTATTTTTGTCATTCAACTCATTTTTAAACTGAATTTGATAGCATGAACCATCAATCCCTGAAAAGATTTTTCCCGGCTTTTGTCGCCCTGTTTTCTATATTGACGACCTTCGCCGACATCCCTTCCGGATACTACAGCTCACTCAACGGAAAAAGTGAGGCGAGCCTCAAATCGGCTATTCACCTGCTCCTCTACAACCACACAAAGGTTTCTTCGTATTCCGACCTGCCGAAATATTTCCAGCGAACCGACGTCCACAAGGATATAACCGACAAACGCGGAAACCCCATGTGGTGGGACATGTATGCCGAAATCCCCCTCTACACCCCTTCGTTCAGCGGACTGAACCGTGAACACGCTTTCCCTAAAAGCTGGTGGGGCGGCGACACCAGCACTCCGGCCTACACAGACCTAAACCACCTCTACCCCTCGGAAATGAAGGCTAACACGGCGAAAAGCAATTTCCCGCTCGGCGTATGCTCTTCTACGTCGTTCGACAACGGCATCAGCAAGGTCGGTCCTCCTGTAACCGGACAGGGTGGCGGTGCCGCCAAGGTGTTCGAACCGGCCAATGAATACAAAGGCGACCTCGCCCGAGCTTATTTCTATATGGTGTGCTGCTACCAGAATCTGACATGGAAATACACCTACATGGTCCAGCAAAACACCTACCCGACTCTTAATTCCTACGCTATCAACCTGCTGCTGCAATGGCACCGGCAGGACCCCCCGAGCCAAAAGGAATATGACCGAAACGAGGAAATCTACAAAATCCAGAACAACCGAAACCCGTTCATCGACTACCCCGACCTGGCTGAATATCTCTGGGGTAACAAAAAAGGACAGATGTTCTTCGAAAACAACGCCGGAACTCCGAGCGGAAAACCCAACCTCATCACGCCGGTTCAGGACATGGCCCTGGACTTCGGGCAGGTGGCCATAGGAAATTCCGCCACCGCGAACCTGCTGTTCCGTGGCGAGAATCTGACTCGCTCTATGACTGTGAAACTCTACAGCGGCGACAAACAAATGTTCTCGCTCCCAACATCAAGCATCTCTACAAGCCTCATCAACACGGCTAACGGCTACAACCTGTCCGTGACCTACAACCCGACCGAACTGGGCGAACACCAGTCAAGCATTCTCGTCTACGACGGCGGAATCGAAGGCTCTCTCACTGTAAAACTGCTGGGCGAATGTCTCCCTATGCCCACTCTCTCGGTTTTGAAAGCCCTCCCCGCCACCGACATAACCGACGACTCTTATGTGGCTAACTGGGAAACCTCGGCCGACGAAGTTGTTGACTACTACATCGTGACCCGCACACGCTACAACAACGGAAATTCTTCTTCAGAAGAGCTGCTGGCCGAGTCAAACTCGCTTGAAATAACCGACTTCAACGCCTCTCAATCTGAAAGCTACACGGTGCAGTCGGTGCGCCTCAACCAACGCTCGGAGCCCTCTAACGTGATCTTCGTTGAACACAGCGGCATTACCGGCGTGGAAGCCGACATGACTCTCGGAACAGCCAACATCCCCGGCGGAATCAGATTCGTATGCGTGGAAAGCCACTACAATGTGAAAGTCTACGACCCCATGGGACGTCTCGTAACATCAATCCCCGAAGTCTACCCCGACATGGAACTGATGCTCCCCTACGGTGCCTACATCATCGTCACCGAAACTCAACGTCAGCCGCTCCGTGTGCTGGTGAAATAATTCTCACTCACATTCATGCCGGGTCCGCGGGCCTCAACCCATGCGGACCCGGCATCCATCCGGCTCTCAAATGTGCCGCCAGAACATTTCACAACCACCATTTGTTCTACCTCTGAACATAAGGCCGACGGCGACAAAATGCCTTCGGAATCTCTAACTCATTCTTTATTATGGAATCAACAAGACAAGCAAAAATAGCACGACTGCTCCAGAAGGAGCTCAGCGAAATTTTCCGTCAACAAACAGCGAAAACCCACGGTGTGATCATTTCAGTCAGCCAGGTCAGAGTGTCGCCCGACCTCAGCATCGCGCGCGCCTACCTCTCGGTGTTCCCTTCCGACAAGGGACAGGCCATGCTCGAAAGCATCAATAAAAACGCAAAGACCATCCGCTACGAACTCGCCCAGAAGGTCCGCTATCAGCTCCGTAAAACACCCGAACTGTTCTTCCATCTCGACGACTCGCTCGACTACATCGAAAACATCGACAACCTGCTGGCCAAGTGACAGCCCGCAGCCAATCGGTCTGTTATCACATCTATTAAAATCGAGGGCAATTGAATTTACCCCTGAAAATAGCCGTCCGCTATCTCCTGTCTAAAAAGCAGCACAATGCCGTGAACATCATCTCATGGATTTCACTGGCAGGGGTCGCCGTGGCAACAATGGCGCTCGTGGTGGTGCTTTCGGTGTTCAACGGGTTCAGCTCGCTCGCCGTCAAACAACTCTCGAGGCTTGACCCGCCGCTGTCGGTCGAACCGAAAAAGGGGAAGGTAATCCAACAGGCCGACTCTCTGGCTCTGGTCCTGGAGAGCCTCCCGCAAGTGTCGGCGGCTCTGCCGGTGATAAAGGAGCAGGCGCTCGCCGTGGCCTCGTCTCAACAGATGCCCATTCACATAATGGGGGTCACGCAACGTTTCATCGCAACCGCGGGGGTCGACAGCATCATAATCGACGGAACACCATCGCTCGACTCTCTCAACACCACTCCTGCGGCAATATCCTCGATTGGAGTGGCGCTCGGAACAGGGGTGCGCCCCGGCAGCTACGAACCGTTGCAAATCTACATCCCGAGGCGAACCGGACGAATCAACCCCGCGAACCCCGCAACATCGTTCCGCAGTTCGCTCTGCGCGATGTCGGCGGTGTTTCAGGTGGAACAGGACACCTACGACACCGACCTGCTGATCATTCCGCTGTCGGAGGCCCGCCAACTTCTCGACTATGACAGCCAAGCATCTTCGATAGCGGTCTACACCGACGATCCCGACGCCGCCCGACAGCGAATCAACGACATCACCAACAACCGGTTCCTGGTCAAAAACCGCATTCAGCAGCAGGAACAGTCGTTCAAAATGATCCAGATGGAGAAATGGATAACTTTCCTGATGCTGACTTTCATCCTGATCATCGCTTCGTTCAACATAATCTCCACTCTGGTTATGCTCATCATCGAGAAACAGGGCAACAGCGTCATACTCCTGTCCCTCGGGGCCACACGCCGACAGATTAACCGCATTTACATCATCCAAGGGTGGCTGATCAGCGCCATCGGCGGCGCAATCGGAATTGTGGCGGGTGCCGCGCTATCTCTGCTTCAGCAACATTTCGGCCTGCTCAAACTCAACTCGGCCCACTCCGCGAATCTCGCCATTTCGGCCTACCCGGTGCAACTCCACTTCTCTGACATCCTGCTCGTAGCCACCATCATTTTCGTTATGGGGCTCTTCAACGGATTCATCGCAACTCGCCGATAAGACAGCCAAAATGTTAAAGTATCTAAAAAGAGCTACCGAACACACCCTCCCCATATACTTTCTCTCGCAAAATGTGTTATATTTGTAGATTATCTGATTCGTGTGACTACATATTTCATTCACCGGACGGCATAATCCATAATTAGAACTAAGTAATTACACAAACAAAAATCATGAAAAACAGCTCTTCCTACCGCAACCTCTGGTCACAAATCTCTCAATGGAGCATGAAAGCGGGCTCAGCATCCGCAAGGCCTGTCATGTTGCTCTATTTCGTAATGTCTGACCCTGACCTCCCACAGAAACTGCGCGACGCTATTCTCTCAAAACTCACCGGCATGTTCAGCGGTAACAACGAACCCGCACTCGTTCCGGTAACCGAAACGCTCAACGAATCACGCAGCTACATAACTCCGGAAATGGAACAGCGAACCGACTCAATTCTCGGTCGTCTCACATCGTTCTACACACCCTTCTCATTCAAATAACTCACTTTTTTCTCACGTTCTCAGAATGAAACAACTATCACTCTTGCTATTGGCATTGGCGATAGCACTCCCTTCAATGGCCTCGCGCCGCGAAGCCGACCTTCTGTTCCGTGAAGCCGAAAGATGCCAGCGACAAGCCGAAAACTACCGCCGCGAAGCCGAAAGAGCCAAAGCCGAGGCCGAACACAATCTCCAGTCGGCCATGACTTCCATACGCTACAACGATGTCTCAAAAGCAAGATCCTACACCAGCAGGGCAAACTCCGCGTTCTCGCGCCTCGACTCTAAATTGAGATACCAGAAGGATTATGAACGAAAGGCCGCCGACTATCGCCGACGTGCCGAAAACGAACTCAGAAAACCCTGACCCCATTGACGATCCCCCCTCAAAGCACTCTCCCTTTCTCCTTCCGCTCTTTTAACCGGCAATTCGTCATCTTCCATCACGGATCATTCACCACTCACTGTTTCAATCAACCTCACTAATTCATTATGCCTGACAAGCTCCAGATTTTCTGCGTAAACACGCAGTCCTACATCCCATGTGACGGCGGCGACTCCCTCGCTCAGATCGCTTCCCGTGTGGCCAACCATATTCAGTTCTCTCCAATATGCGCAAAAGTAAACAACAAAACAGAAGACCTGTCGTTTCGTCTGTTCGCCCCGAAAATGGTGGAATTCATGCCGCTGCACTCTCCCGCCGGTCAACGAGTCTACATCCGCTCGCTATGCATGCTCCTGTTCTGCGCTGTCCGAAAGCTGTTCCCAAATGACTCGCTCCGGATTGAGCACTCCATATCCCACGGCTACTTCTGCAGGCTTTCTTCAACAACCGTAACCCCAGAGGTGATTGAATCCATAATCAAGGAGATGCGACTGTTGGTCAATGCTGACATCCCGTTCATCCGCCACGAAAAAATGCGCGACGATGTCATCGACATTTTCCGCCGTGAGAACCTCGACGACAAGGTGACGCTCCTCAAGTCGCTTCATCTACTCTACGCCGACTACTACTCCCTGGGCGAAACCGCCGACTCTTACTACGGTCCGCTCGCTCCCTCATCTGGAACTCTGAAACTGTTTAACCTGATCCCATATCACGACGGAATGCTGCTGCTCGGCCCCGACCCGGCGAATCCAACCGAAGTCGCTACACCTGTCACACACGAAAAACTGTTCAACGCATTCACCGAATACCTCCGGTTCAACAACATAACCGGCGTACGCAACGTCGGCGAACTGAACATGGCCGTGGAAAACAAACGGACCGAAAGCCTCATCAACGTGGCCGAGGCGCTCCACGACAAAAAAATCGCCAGCATCGCCGACGAAATCACGCGGCGCTTCAATCAAGGTGGCGCAAGGGTGGTGCTCGTGGCCGGGCCCTCCTCTTCGGGCAAAACAACCTTCACCAAACGCCTCGCCATCTACCTGCTCACAAACCTGCTGGTGCCGCAGATGATCTCACTCGACAACTATTTCGTCGACCGCACGAAAACCCCCCGCGACGAATCGGGAGACTATGACTATGAATCGCTCTACGCACTCGACATCGACCTGTTCAACAAACATCTGTCGCAACTGATCGACGGCCAAGAAGTCCAGCTCCCTACCTACAGCTTCGAGTCCGGAACCAGAATCTACAAGGGCGACTCAATCAAACTCAGCCCCAACTCCATCCTCCTGATCGAAGGAATCCATGGTCTGAACCCCGAACTCACCGCGGCCATCGACGACAACATGAAGTTCAAGGTCTACGTTTCGGCCCTCACAACCCTGTCCATCGACGACCACAACTGGGTGCCCACAACCGACAACCGACTGTTGCGCCGCATAATCCGCGACCACAAATACCGCGGTACCTCAGCCATCGAAACCATCCGCCGATGGCCATCTGTCCGACGGGGTGAGGAAAAATGGATATTCCCATTCCAGGAAAACGCCGACTCTATGTTCAACTCCTCACTGATTTTCGAACTCGGGGTGATGAAACAATATGGCGAGGAACTCCTCCGCTCAGTCCCTCACGACATCCCCGAATATTCCGAGGCTAACCGTCTGCTTAAGTTCCTGAGCTACTTCGCACCTATAGGCGAAAAAGCCATCCCACCCACCTCTCTGCTGCGTGAATTTTTAGGCGGAAGTTCCTTCAAATACTAACTCCGGATTCACCAAATTATATAAAATAGTCGATTAAATTAACCTTTTAACGTTAAATTAGTTAATAAATCATAATTTTAAAATTTTAAAACGCTTATTTATAATTTTTTACCATACCTTTGGTGGGGATACTAACATAAACTAATCCCATCCATGAGAAATTTTTTTCTTAATGCATTGGCTATGGTAGCGTTTACCATGCCTGCATTAGCCGAAACTATGACCATTGGGTCTACGGCGTATGAAGTCACCCGAACCGAACAACAGGTTGCCAAAGGGGTAAAATACACCGTACTCAACTTCCCAAACAGGTCATACACAGGCTACACCGGTGGGTCTCGCGTTCATGTTATTGAAGCAGACCTGTCGGATCCTTCAGTTTCTATAGAACTGGCAAATCACAACTCCCTTTCCGGTACGAGAACTCTGAACACTCACGCTTCGGAAATCTCTTCTTCTTCAAAAAAAGCCGTGGCAGGCGCTAACGCTAACTTCTGGATCACATCGGAAACACCCTGGAAAAAGCAAATGCCCACAATGCCATGGGGAGTTGCCGTGCGTAACGGCGTGATGTACACCGAACCTAACGCCAAATCGCTCCCCCACTGCGGTGGCCCCTCCGTTACCGGACTGATCGCCGTCGACAACAACGGTCGCGTAATAATCGACCGTCTCAAACCTCAGGCCGCCGACAACACTGTCGGTTCTGGCTTCCAGTTCACCGCCTACCACAAACGGATCGCCCACCGTCTCGACCTCGACATGTGCAACCGCATGGTAAACGCAGGAACAGCTTCCATATACACCAAAGAATACGGCGCCACGAAAGCTTTCAAACCCGTCGACTCTAACTGCGACATCGTCGAAGGCGTCTCAACCGAAGTGCTCCTCGATTTCGCCGAAGCTGAATCATGGCACATCGGCGGATCTACTAAATTCATCGTCAAAGAGGTTCGCAACAACGCCGGTACTGGCACACTCGGCAATCACGACCTCGCCATCGTAGGCCGCGACTCCTACGCTTCAGTCCTCTCGGCCTACTACACCCCGGGCGACGAAATCGAAATAGAAACTTTCATGAATTTTGAAAACCGCGGAACTCCGGCGGCAATCGCACAGGCCACAAGCGGAAACGTAATCGCCATGACCGACGGTGTGTTCAACGCCGCCCATGTCAACCCCGCCCCGATCAACGGTAACTCAACCTACAACAAGAACTCCAACGAGCGCACCGTCTACGCGACCAACCCCGAAGGAAACAAACTCTGGATTCTGGTCTGTGAGCACAACGTAAAACAAACCAAGAAATACTTCGGCTTCAATCTCGAACAAATGTGCGACATTGCACGCAACCTCGGTGCTACCGACGCGACCCAGGTCGACTGCGGCGGCTCTGCTCAGATGTGGGCCGGAGGCGCTCAGGTTTCTCAGTCCTACGACTCATCAGGCACACGCGGCGTCTACTCCGGACTCTTCGTCCTGTCAACCGACCTCGGTTCAATACAAACCGTCAACCCCGACCTCGAACCCGAACCTGAAACTCCCGAAGCCTCATGGCAGGACCGCCTCTCGGCAACCTACAACGGAAACCGTGGTAACATAGCCTACAACCTCTCATCGTCTGGCGACCCCATCAACGGCTACGACATCACCTACACCCTCACCGGAAGTGTGAAAAACGTCGCTATCAACCTCACAAACATCGACGACAACAGCGTGATCACCCTCTCGGGTACAACCGCCAAAGGAGTCAACAAAGTGCACATCGCCCCCTCACAGCTCGACAAGGATGCCTCCTACAACTGGGATGTCACCGTAACCTCAAACCCCGTAACCGGTTGCGGAGCATGGGCAACTTACAAAACCGTCAAAGCCGACTCTCGCGGTGGCGTCGGCATCGTGACAAACCCTGAAAGCGGCGCCTTCGGCAAAATAATCATCAGCCAAGGCTACGCAAACGGTCTCACGCTCCTCACTCCCGAAATGAGCGAAATCGGACGCTACCACCAGGGATTCTCCCCGTGGAACGCCACCAACCGCTCCGACACATACCGCGTCGCGATGCGCGACGGAGCCGTGGCCTATGTCAACTGCTTCTCTGACAAAGGCGCCGGATTCTGGAAATTCGACCCCGAATCTCCCGAAACTGCTCCCACAAACCTCAGCGAAGGAACAAACGACGGCAAAGGCTGCATTACCTACAACGGCGCAGTCACCGGAACCGGAGCCTCTGGCATCGGATTCACCGGTCAGGGAGCGTCGACCCGCCTCTGGGCCTTCGCCGAAGACTGGCCTACCGGCAACAGCTCCTACAAAGGAATTGTAGCCCGCTGGGACATCGGAAACGCCGAAAAAATCACTACAGCAGTCAACGCTGCCTACGATCAATTCGTCGGTACGGGACTCTTCGCCAACCAGAACGTCAACTTCACTCCTTACAAGGAGGGCGTCTTCTTGGCCCAGAACAGAACCGACGGAATGAACAACACAACCTGCCCCGGATTCATCTACACCGACATCTACGGCACGGTACACTACAACTCCGCCAGCCAACGCGACATCATCCCCGCTTGCGGAGGCAGCGTCGCCATCACCGCCGACGGTTCAATGATGGCCATCCCCCAGGCAAAAGGAATGAACATCCGTCTCTACAGCGTGACCTGGAACGGAATGGTCCCCACTCTCGACTACCTCGGCGAAATTCCCAACTCATCTAACTCAACATCGGGCGAAATTTCTCAGATGGTCTTCGACATCGCGGGTAACCTCTACGCGTTCTACCGCTCCGCGACCGCCTCTGAAAACGGCGTCAAAGTGTTCGCAATCGCCAACAGCCAGCCGACAGCGACCACACCCGCAAAATCCGCATTCCTGATCGTCGGTCCGGAAGATGAAGGCGGCGACACCGGCGAGGAAAAACCACAGCCCGTGGGCGACGGCAAAATCACCGACCTCCAGCTCCGTTGGATCTACTCAACCAACGTCGGTAACCTCGCCGACGCCCCCTGGTTCCTCTCTTCAGGCACTCCCACCCGCGACATGTGCTACGCCGACGGCAAAGTCTACGTGCTCAACGCGGCCGCCGGCGGACGCTCAATCAACATCCTCAATGCCGAGGACGGAAAACAATCAGGTTCTCTCAGCGTCGACGGCATCTCAGGAGGAACCATTCCACTGGCGAACCTCAAAGCCCTCGGCAACACCGTCATCGGCTCTAACATGGCCGGCGCTACCGGTGAACTCAAAATCTACAAATGGAACAACGACAACTCCGCTCCCGAAATATGGTTCAACACCACTGCCCACGGAGGCGTAGAGGTCGGTCGTCAGATGAACACCTTCGGAACAATGGACGACGGAATCATCGCCTTCGGTAACTACACCTCAGCATCTGCCGTGAACCACGTCGTTTACTTCACCGTCAAAAACGGCGTAGTCAACCCAACTCCCGTAGTGATTGAATTGGGTAAACTCGGCGGTAACGCATCGAACCAACACGTCATCTTCGAACACGACGGCTCATTCTGGCTGATACACAAAGACGCCTACCCTGTCCACTTCTCTCCAACAGGTCAGAAAATCGAAGAAGTCAAAGCCGCACACCTCTCAGGCGGTAAAGTCTACGGAACCGGTGGCACAGTCTTCCACTATGGCCGCTACAAATACCTCGCCATGACAGCCACTCTCGGCTCAGCGACATCATCCGCCTGGGGCAACGGCACAATGCACCTGCTCGACATCACCAACGGAACCGACAACTCAACTGAAATCGGCAAATACCCCGCCGAAGGTTTCGGTGCCGCAGCATGGGGCGGTGTCGGTGTCAACACCGTTCACCACTCAATCAGCGACGACGGCTCAAAAGTAGCTTTCTACTCTCTGGTTCCCTCTCAGGGTATCGCAAAATACGAATTCGTCGGTCTACCAACCGATGTCGAAATCATCGGAGCCGACGACAGCAACGACTCCGACGAAGCCCAATGGTTCAACCTCCAGGGCATCAAAGTGAATCCCGAAAACCTTGCCCCCGGCATCTACATCCGCAAACAAGGATCAAAAGCCGACAAAGTGCTCGTGAAATGAACCATCCCCTCCGGATTACGCCGCTACCGTCAACCCGCGACGTAACCTGAACCTTTAATCACATTCCATATCATCCGAGAACCGCCGCAAACCATACGGCGGTTCTCATTAGTGTCCACTAAAAAATCATAAGAGTGCTTTGAAATTATTGATATTCAATTTGTTGTAAGAGATTTTGATGCGCAACGATTTGAAATTACTTTTGCAG
>JAXJVW010000217.1:0-4894 GCA_036308365.1 Muribaculaceae bacterium | reverse complement strand
TTGTTTGAGTGCATCTGGAACAGACGGCTCACGCGTTCTTTTTTGCCTGAGCGGCTGTTGAGCACGTATGATCCGGCAACTACGTCACCTGAGTAGACGCGGAAGAAGGTCAGACGGCCTACATAGGGGTCTGTGGCGATTTTGAACGCCAGGGCGCACATGGGGGCGTCTGACGAGGGTTCGCGCACTTCAACTTTGTCGGGATCACCGGGATCGGTTCCTTCGATGGCGCCCGCATCGACCGGGCTGGGAAGGAACGCGCAAACTGCGTCGAGCAGACACTGAACACCTTTGTTCTTGAATGAAGAACCGCAGATCATGGGCACGAGGTCCATTTTCAGTGTGGCTGCGCGGAGGGCGCGTTTGATCTCTTCTTCGGTGATGGTTGAGGGATCGTCGAAATATTTTTCCATGAGAGCCTCGTCGTATTCGGCGATTTTCTCAAGCATTTTGTCGCGGTATTCGTCGGCTTCGGCTTTGAGGTTGTCGGGAATTTCTTCTACGCTGTAGTCGGCTCCCATTGTCTCATCGTGCCAGAAAATCGCTTTCATGCGGATAAGGTCAACAACTCCCTTGAATGTCTCTTCAGCGCCGATGGGCACCTGAATGGGACAGGGGTTGGCTCCGAGGACTTCGCGCAGCTGACGCACCACTTCGAAGAAGTTGGCGCCTGAGCGGTCCATTTTGTTAACGTAACCGATACGGGGCACGTTGTATTTGTCAGCCTGACGCCATACGGTCTCTGACTGGGGCTCTACACCACCTACGGCGCAGAACGCAGCGACGGCACCGTCGAGCACACGCAGTGAACGTTCAACTTCAACGGTGAAGTCAACGTGTCCCGGAGTGTCGATAAGGTTGATCTTGAATTTCTCGTCGTTGTACTTCCAGAAGGTTGTAGTGGCGGCTGAGGTAATGGTGATACCGCGTTCCTGCTCCTGCTCCATCCAGTCCATGGTGGCGGCGCCGTCGTGTACTTCACCGATTTTGTGGGTCAAACCGGTATAGAACAGAATGCGCTCAGAGGTAGTGGTTTTACCGGCATCGATGTGGGCCATGATGCCGATGTTACGGGTATATTTAAGTTGTTCGTCTGATTTAGCCATTTTACTAAAGAATAAATTTCAATGTTTATGAGGGACGGATTAGAAGCGGAAGTGTGCGAAGGCGCGGTTCGCTTCTGCCATTTTGTGCATGTCCTCTTTGCGCTTGTATGCACCACCTTGGTCATTGAAAGCGTCCACTATCTCTGCGGCGAGCTTGTCGGCCATGGTTTTGCCGCCACGTTTGCGGGCATAGAGGATGAGGTTTTTCATTGAGATTGATTCTTTGCGGTCTGCGCGGATTTCTGTGGGCACCTGGAAGGTGGCACCACCTACGCGGCGTGATTTAACCTCTACCTGGGGAGTCACGTTCTCAAGCGCTTTTTTCCAGATGTCGAGGGCTCCCATTTCTTCATTGGGGAGTTTGGATTTCACGATTTCCAGCGCAGTGTAGAAAATTGTGTAAGAGGTGTTCTTTTTTCCGTCATACATCAAGTGGTTGACGAATTTTGAAACACGAACGTCACCGAACACGGGATCGGGGAGTATTTGACGTTTCTTAGGCTTTGCTTTTCTCATTGTGAGTGAAAGTTGTTTTTTTGTTTTTGTAGGCTTGGCTGGTGTCTTCTTCAACGGCATGCTCTCATGCTCGTTTACTCAACCGTTGGCAGCATTTCGCTTATCAAAAACGAGATTAAAATGTTTATTATTCTCGTGGTGCGTTCAGTTACTTCACCTATAACCGGAGGTTATCGATTACTTCTTAGCTGCACCGGCTTTAGGACGCTTCGCTCCGTATTTTGAACGACGCTGGGTACGGTCCTTAACACCGCTGGTGTCAAGTGTGCCGCGAACAATGTGATAACGCACACCGGGAAGGTCTTTCACACGACCTCCGCGTACAAGCACGATTGAGTGCTCCTGAAGGTTGTGGCCTTCACCGGGGATGTATGAGTTCACTTCTTTGCCGTTAGTCAAACGCACACGGGCTACTTTTCGCATTGCGGAGTTAGGCTTCTTGGGGGTAGTGGTGTACACACGCACGCAAACCCCACGACGCTGGGGGCATGAGTCAAGCGCGGGTGACTTGCTCTTATCCTCAAGTGCTACACGTCCTTTTCTTACTAATTGCTGAATGGTAGGCATCTTAGTTCTTTCTGTTTTACTTTTTGTTATTTAAATTCTCTGTTACGTATTAACGCTTTTAGCTTTATCTGCCGTCCAGACACAGATATAGCACAATCCAACTCCCTGACTCACAATTAGTTAGCAGGGCGATTGCGACACAATCCTCCGAAAGGCACTGCAAAATTACAATTTTATTTGCAAACCACCAAATATTTTTATCACTTTTTTATCGGTGGTTCAGGCAGTTACGTTCCGGTTACGTTCTCGCCTCTTTATCCGCCTCCCCAACCCCTCAACTCGTTCATTCCCGCACTCCACAACGAAGGGGACGACCTCCCGGCCATCCCCTTCTGCTTTTCTGTATGTGCTGTTTTCTATTTTTCGGCGGCGATCGCCGTCCGACCCCACGCCGAGGACTCAACGGCCGACCATCAATCTTTCAGAGTGATGTAGATAACACCGTCGGGATAATCGGGATTATTCTTCACCACCTCCATCTTGGCGATTTTGTCGGGGGCGATACTCTTCAAATCATCGCTGTTAAGCTCACCGTTAACGAAATATGTCAGCTTCGAAGCACCTTCACCCTTGTCGTTCCAACCACCTACAACCGTGACGGTTTCATCAACCTTTTCACTCTCTTTCTTCACGTCACGTTTGAGTTTGAACATCACGGGAATAGTGTAGTTACATGCTACGGCTTTACCTTCCTCATTCAAGCCGGGCTCAAAATCGGGCATGGTGCTGACAACACGCAACGCCTCGGCATTGAGCGCATCGCTGCGGCCACGGATAACCGTGGCGTCGGAAACCTTGCCATCTTTGCCTACCACGAACCGCACGACAACGGCACCCTGCTCGCCGGCGTCAATCGACGACTGCGGATAACGGATATTCCTCATCACGAACTCGGCCATGGCCCTGTCGCCACCGGGAAACGAGGGCATCTTCGCACACGAATTGACCGGCTTATCATCAGCCTCAGCCTCGGCCTGCATTTCGGGAGCCTGAGCCACGCTCGCCACGGGCGCCTCTGCCTCAACCGCGCTCTCGGCCTCCACTGTTTCCTCAACGGGCATAGCCACAAAGGTTTGCACATCCGACAAATTTTCACTAACTTTGCCATCGAAGGCTGTCCCATGGCTTTCACCTTCGAGCAACGTGGCCTCGCGGGCCGAACTGATTGAAGTAGCCACCGCGGGCTGCTGAACTGCGATTGCCGCCACAACGAGGGCGGGAACAAGGGCGAGTGAACGCATTCTGCGAACCGCCCGGTTTTCTGATTTGTACATCATAGTGATACGTTTTGATAAATTACTGTGATTAAGGCTGTTGGCAAGTGACTGCAATCTTCTGCCCGCAGCCTTTTTTATTAATAACATTTGGTATTCATACGGACTGAAACCCTGGGCCAAAACCGCCTCATCGGCCTGATACTCATGCACTTGACGCATCTCTTCGCGCATCAGCCACGACGCCGGGTTATACCACATGACCACACAACCCATCTGGGCGATAACAAGGTCTATCCAGTGACGGTAGCGGAGATGCGCTCCCTCGTGCGCTATGATCATGCGCATCATCTGATCTGGCTCACAGCTTCCAACAACTATATATCTTCCGAAACTGAACGGCACTCTACACTCGCTCAATCTCACAAGCGTATATTCCCCCAACTCGCTTCGTTCTCCTTTTCTGACAATCCGGAACAAGTTAACCAACCCGTGAAGCGTGCTCACAAGGACCACACCCACTCCGGCGGCATAAATCCCTAAAAGCACTCGGGGTAGCATCGGACTTCCCGGATCATCCACCGGAACAACATTGATCACTATCTCACCTAATTCTATGGTGCCACCGGCTGCCGCCTCGGCTCCGCTACTGAGCTGCAACGTAAGCAACGGAACGGAAACAACACTGGCCACATATATAAATAAGAGCGCAATACGGTTGACACTGCTCTGTTTCTCCGACGCCAAAAATATCTTGTACGTCAGGTATCCGAACAGCAGAAACACTGAAACCGTCAGACTGTAACTAAATATCGCACCCATTTCCCTTCTGTTTTGATTCTACTGTCGCTATGAGCTCGCGGAGCTCTTCCACCGATATTTTCTCTTCCTCAACAAGAGCCGATACTGCCATCTTGTAGCTGTTGTTGAAGTAGCTCTTGACCACATCGGCAAGCGATCGCGCCCGGAAATCATCGGGCTGCGCTATGGCATGATAACGATACGATCCCCCTACGGCCTCATGCCCTACATAGCCTTTGTCTTCAAGTATCCTGACGGTCGTCGAAACGGTGTTGAAATGGGGGCGGGGTTCGGGGTAATGGGGCAACATCTCTCTTACGAACATCGCTCCATGCTCCCACAGAAGCGACATGATAGCCGCCTCTTTCTCAGTGAGTTTGTTATTTCTTGTCCTTGCCATAACTATTTCTTTAGTTGATACGGCAAAGATATAACTATTTTTTTAGTTACGCAAAATATTTTTATCTTTTTTTTGCCCGATAAACAAAAAAGTTGCCTCACGACAACTTCTTTGTTCATTTTAACCAATTATTATCACATTTCTTGCTTAATTCTTGCTATTATCAAGCCTTTCAGATTTATTACAAATAATTGACCCGTTTTGTTCACTCAAGTTTAGAAACTGTTTAAATTTATTTATCGCAGGATTTGAGAATGATTGTCATCCTTAATTCCGCAACACTATAATTT
>JAXJVW010000216.1:0-1405 GCA_036308365.1 Muribaculaceae bacterium | reverse complement strand
TGACTGAATCAAGATTATAAATATATTGACAAGACTCTCAAAGACAAGATAAAATAAATTTTAAACAGTTTCTCAAAATTCAGTGAATGCGAACGGTAGCAGCGCCCTTACCGACGGAATGATGTAGATGTCGGTTTCGCCAACCAGCAGAACCTCCACATTATCCTTCGCCAGAGTTTCATATTCAACTAAGGCCTGACGGCATGCGCCGCATGGTGAGGCCGGAATGGTCAGCCAGCGGTCGTCAGTGCCGCGGGCGGCGATGGCTATGGCGAGGAATCGGGCTTCGGGATAGCGCGCGTGGGCATAATAGCAGGCCGAGCGTTCGGCGCATGTCCCTGAAGGATAAGCGGCGTTTTCCTGGTTCGAGCCTACGACTATCTCCCCGTTGTCAAGAGCGATGGCGGCCCCGACCTTGAAATGGCTGTAAGGGGCGTAGGAGCGGAATGTGGCCTGGCGGGCTTCCTCGACGAGCTGTTTCTGAAGCGGGGTCAACTCCTCGAAGTGAGCTGTGCGGTAGGTCACGGTTGTCTGTAAATCTTTCATGGTCAGTCCTTTCCTGTTATGATTTGTTTTATGTCATGGAGCTTGTTCAACGCTGCCATGGGGGTTAGGTTATTGATGTCGAGATTGATGATCTGGTCGCGTACCTGTGTCAGCACCGGGTCGTCGAGTTGGAAAAACGACAGCTGCATCCCCGCCTCGGTTACGGGAGTGGTGATAGCGGCCACCGATTCGGCCGGTGACGACGCGTTGGCGCGCTCCATCTGTTCCAGCACCTGGCTCGCGCGGCTGACTATGCTGCGTGGCATGCCGGCGAGTTTGGCCACGTGGATACCGAAACTGTGCTCACTGCCTCCCCGGTTCAGCTTACGCATGAACACCACTTTGCCGTCGATCTCCTTGACGGAGACGTTGTAGTTGACCACGCGGTGGTGTGACTTCTCCATCTCGTTGAGCTCGTGATAGTGTGTCGCGAACAGCGTTTTCGGGTGGAGATTACCGTAGTTGTGGATATGTTCAACTATGGACCACGCGATGGAGATTCCGTCGTAGGTCGATGTGCCGCGCCCCAACTCGTCAAAGAGTATCAGCGAGCGCTGGCTCATGTTGTTGAGGATCGACGCGGCCTCGGTCATCTCAACCATGAAGGTCGATTCGCCGAGCGAGATGTTGTCGCTGGCCCCCACACGGGTGAATATCTTGTCAACGACACCCACTCGGGCCGATTCCGCAGCCACGAAACATCCGATCTGGGCCATGAGAACATTGAGTGCCACCGAACGTAAAAGGGCTGATTTTCCCGACATGTTAGGTCCGGTGATCATCATGACCTGGGTTTTCTCATTGTCCAGATCGACGGTGTTGGCTATGTAGGGGGTGCCCGCGGGGAGCTGTTTCTCTA
>JAXJVW010000215.1:0-9900 GCA_036308365.1 Muribaculaceae bacterium | reverse complement strand
GTGTCGCTCCGATTCCAGTGAGAGGCCGAGTTCGTCGGTCATCAGATGGCTCAGCGTTGACTCCAGGGCGAGGTAAATCAGGTGGTCGGTGGTTTTTTGAAGGCCGAAGCGGGAGTAGGTCTCCCCCGAGTCGATCAACGAGAACAGTTTATAGAATGTGTTGGGTTGCTGAACCTCGAACCGCGACAGCGCTTCCTGACCCACGATGATGTCGGAGTCGGCTATGTGGATCGCCAAAGGGATTGGCCAGTTGGCGCCTTGAAATGGGATCAGTTGGTTCAGTCCATCGTCGTCACGATAGTATTTCATCGTGACTTCATGTTTCGAGAGTGTTACGGTGATGAAGTAGCGCATTTAAAACACGGGAAGAAAAAGTGAAAGCATATCATAAGCCAGTCGTGTGACGGCTTATGATATGCAAGTGGAGTGGTTTATTGACGGGCGATGTTGGGCATCAGCACGTCTTCAAAGAATTTGTTACCTTCGAGAATGATGAAAGGTGTCACGAAATTGAACGGTTGCTGCGGGTTGACACGTTTGAGGGCCACCGCGTTGCGATACTCGGGCAGGTTGATGACGTAGCCGGCAATGTTCATGTTGTTGAACGCGTTGATGAAGTCGTTCTTTGTCAGGTTCAACGCGAACAGCGAGTTGGCTGTCTGATGATATTGTCCGCAGAACGATGCGAACTGCGGGCATTTGATTGCGCCGAGGTTGTCGCCATTCCAGCAGAAGTTCATGTTGAAGTCGGCCATCATTTCGGGTGTGAGACGATGGTTGAACGGCAGCGGCTGACGTTCCATGCTCGGGTCGAGACGGGCGAATCCGTCTTCACCGATGATTTCAACGGCACGGTTGTCGGTGGGTATGCAGAGCTGGGTGTTGGAGCATGCCAGACCTTTTGACACCTCGTATTTGACCTGATTGCTCACGTCGCCCGAAAGGTTGATCGTTGGCCATCCGCCAAGGAGTGTCTGGGCTTTCTGGATGCCACCCAGTCCGAGGATATACATGTTCATGTAGTAGTCCTGTGCTGCCTCATGGTTGGTTGTGCTCCACCATTCGAACAGACGCGCTCCTTTGCCGGCGAACACAATGTTGGCTTTGGGAAGCTGTCCGGGGGCAAGCATTCCTTCGCCGCTGCGGACGAGCTGCTCGGCGAGTTTCGAGGTTATCTGTCCGGCGTAGAACATGATCATACCTGTCACGTAGAGGTTGACGCACATCAGTTCCTGGCAGTTGGCCACGATTTCGCGGTAGAAGTCATGGAGCTGCTCGGGTTTGAGACGGTCAACAATCTGCTCGAAGTAGAACGGTGCGGTTTCGTGGGTGAACTTGCTGTCCTGACCGGCTGTGAGGCCTTCGATCTGGAGGTTGTATTTGTTGCACATTGCCAGAAGCACCTTGCGGAAGTTCTGGGAGTATTTGGTAGCATGGGCAACCATCTGCGCGGCGAATCGGATTGAGTTCTGCTTAATCATTGTCAGGGCGTTGCCTGCGGTGCGGAGCTGACACACGGCTGTGATGTCGGTTGTTGAACCGCCGATGTCGAAGCAGAGTGTGATGGTGTCGTTGGCGAACACCTTGGCATGTGCAGTAGAGATGTAGTTTGCCACGGCGCATGCTTCAGGCAGGGCGTTGTTGGCGCCTACCTGCGACAGCAGTTGCGGACGGTAGCTGACGGGGGTGGCGGTGTCCTCAACCTCCCACGATGCCCCCACTGTGGGATTGGGCGTGGGTGACGAAATCGGGCCCCAACCCGGAGCGGGTTGCGGAGCGGCTGCGCCGAAAGGTTTGCCACCCCACCCTGCCGCTGTTTGCTGAGGAGCGGGAGCGGGGGCCGCGGGGGTGTCGCCGGTGCCGAAGTAGTCACCTGACACAGGATTGGGCGCACCGGGCATGACGGGTTGCTGTGTCTGTCCGGCGGCGGGTGTCTCCGTTGTGATTTTTCCGATGGTGGGGTTGAACAGCGACACTTTCAGATCGTAGTATTTTCCTGAGCCCATTGTGGTTCCCGGATTGAGCACCGGATGGAGAGTGCGGAGCGAATCCCAGATGCTCTGATACTGCAGGCAGAGGTTGTTGTTCATCGATGAGGGATATGACCAGCAGAGCGATGTCGGCACCATGTTGTTGGTGAAGAGCTGTGCGTAGATCTGGAGCATGAGGGTGCGGAGGAACGCTTTTTTGTGGGCTTTATCCTCGCCTGACTCGGTCCATTTCATGTCGGTGATTAGTTCAACGGTGCCGCAGCCATCGAATTTGACATTGATTTTCGATCCGTCTATGTTTTCGATGGGGAGGTTGCGCACGAAGCATGGGAAACCGCCCAGCACCTCGGTTCCGTACATTTCCTCGGTTGTCATGGTGTCGGTGTCGCGGTGCATGCGGTTGCTTTCATGAAGCGTCAGGATGCTCTTGAGCGAGTTTGACTCCAGCTCGGTGTTGGGGAAGAAGAACAGCTGGTTGGGGGTTGCGGCGAAAGCTTTGACATTGTTGTTGCCGAACAACGACACACGCAGGTTCTGGAATGTGAATCCCTGTGCCTGGGCATCGTGGCCTTTTGGGTCGTAATATGCCACAGAGGTGTTAGTTGATCCGAAGTCGATGCCGAGGTTGACCTCAGTCAGAGCCTTCATTCCTGAAGCGAGTTTATCTTTGGGGAATGGTGAGTTTGCGTCGGTGGTGTAGCGGATCATCAGGTAGCCGCCGGGCTTGTCGGCGCCGGTGCGGAGTTCGAGACCTTTGAACGGTTTGTTGCTTTCGTAGATTTCGTATTTGTAGTTTTTGTCGACGATGCGGTTGTCAGCCACTATGTGGAGTTTTGTGTCGATGACTTTGGTGTCGTCAACAATCACTTCGCCATCCTGGGCCACACGCCGCGGTGTGCCGTCGGCATTGGTGATGATCTGGAAATCTTTCTCGGGATCGCCCAGGAAGGGATAGGCCCTGTAGGGGTAGTTGCGGTCCTGAACGTTGTGGGGGAGTTCTGAGAAAAGGAAGTAACGGTCCCACTGGTGTGAGATGAAGTTAGGCCAGATCAGAATGTCCTTGCGTTTGATTTTGTTGGAGCTCTTGATGTTGTAAGCGCGTTCAACGTTGGTGTACATGCCGGTGTCGCTCATCACCAGGCGGAGCTGAACAATGAGGTTGTTTTCAGTGGCTTCGGGGTTGAACACGGCTGTCAGCGAGGAGTCGATCGAGATTCCAGATCCGGGTGCACCAACCAGCGCGCCGAGGTTCTTGCCGAAGGCGGTCAGTCCGATGGTGCTGATGGGGAGTGCGAAGTAGGCTTTTTCATCGCTGCCTATGATGGTTGCTTTCATCACATAGACGGGGAGCTGCGATTCCATCTCCTCGTCGATGTCGAGGCGTGCAATGTCGCAGTCGTCGGGGAGCAGAAGGTCCTGGGGATCGACGGCCACGGCGCCGGGGAATGCGTCGCTTTTGCACACGCTGTCAACGATGAACACCTGGCTCTGGTAGTTGAAGAACAGGTCGTAGGGGGCATTTTCGGTTCCTTCAAGCGAGAAGCAGTTCACCGAGGGCACAACGGCGTCGACGATGGTCCAATCCTGTGAGGCGGCGTAGCTGACCATGCTGTTGCGCCAGTCGCCGAGGAAGTTTTTGAGGATGGTGTAGTCGCTCTCGATCGAACCTGACTCGTTGAGGGGTGAGTTTTTGTAGAAATCCTCAACTTTGGGGATGTTGCCGATGATGTAGTTTACGTAGGCGTAGAGGGTGCGCAGTTGCTCCTTCTTGATTCCGTTTTTGAGGGGGTCGGTGAAACGGTGTGTCTTGGGGCTGATCCATGTTCGGTTGTTCTGGTCGATGAATTCTTTGGAGAACTCATAGCCGATAGATGTGAACACCATGGTTTCGGGCGATGTTCCGCCCACCACCTGTCCGTCATAACGGATCACGTCGATGAAAGGCACGCCTGACAGGGGGTCGCCCAGAGTCTGGTTGCACCATTTGTCGCGGCCCACCATCAACATTTCGCCGAAGGCTCCCTTGGGCTCATAGAGGTTGAAGCGGAGGTCGTCTTTTTCAACGGAGTATTGCATGTTGATTCGGCGCACCGACATCACGGCGTGGTCGATCGCGATGGCCGAGATGAAACCCTTCCATTCGTCGACGATGAGGTTGTAGGTTTTGCCGAGGTTGCTCTCGTCCTTCACCAGATTGTTGGTGACGGCTGAGATAGCCGAACGGAACATGTTGACGCGGGCGAACACTGTGGGTATACCTGACACCACTGAGCCTACATCGGCTGTTTCGGCGTCGATCGAGGGTGTTTCAATGCTGTTTATAAACTTTTCCTGCTGCTCCAGGAAACGCCATTTATTTAAATCTGAAGGTGCTTGACAATTTTGCTCGGTGTCAATTACCAAAGGTTTTTCTGCCATTTTTCAGGAGTTTTAGGATTAGTTATTGAATTTATGCGCTTTCCGGATGCCGCTGTAGATGAATGCGAGGAACTGGTCCATGAGCGAAGCCGCTCCGGCATCGGTGCTGACGGTGATGTTGTTTTTGATTGAGTCAATGAAGTCATTGTACTGCTTGTTTCCCCCATCCCAGTTTTTGTTTGCGTTGTTGCCGTCGAAAATGTTTCCGGGGGTCATTTCCATGCTGCGCATCTGGCCGGCGCTGGTCAGGAATGCGTCGTTACGGAAAATGAAGTTGCCACCCTCAACCGAGCGACGCACCTGGTAGAGCCATCCGGGAACAATGTCGTTGTTGCCGTTTTCCGACACACGGAAGGCAAACGCTTGAAGGAATCGTTCGATTTTAGCCAGATGGGCGGGGTCGAGGTTCACGAAGGGTACTTCGTTTTTCACACCGTCTTTCAGACGCTGTATCAAACCTTTTAAGCCGTAATATTTGTTGTTGGCGTTGTAGGGGCGCGCAGCTTCGTGCGACACGAGCACGAGGTTGGCCAGCGACAGCATCTGTGCCATTTTTTCAAGGAACATGTTCGATGAGTTCTCGGCCTTATAGAAGCTTTCGGCGGTGAAATTGAGGAATTTACCATTGTCGGTCTGTTCCACCGTGCGATAGAAGCAGGGCATGTTGTCGGCGTTGGTGTTCAGGGGGAGCTCCTTCTGGTTGAAGAAGTCGAAAGCGGCCATGGCGGCCATCAGTTCCACGACATGACAGGGGTTTTTCTGGTCGCCGCCGCCGGTCAGAAGTTTACCGTTGCTGATGTCGCGGCGCATGATCTGCGGCCATCCGATGTGGTAGAGTCGACGGTAGTAGGCTTTGACTGTGGGGTCCTTGCGATAGAAGTCGAGCGCAGCCTGGCTGTTGAGAGCGAAGTTGCGTGAGTCGGCCACCACCTTGTCGGTTTTCATCTTGCTGTTGTCAGGAGCTGGGAAGCTGAAGTAGTCAGTCAGGAGCGATGAGCCGAATTTGACCACGTTGGGGTCGATGGTGTTCTGATTGTTTGAGATTATTTTTGCGGCTTCGTTGAGCGCGCGGGGCACCACGGGTATTGAGCTGGCGCCTGTGCCGCCGAACACTGATCCGAAAATGAACACGCGCGCGCCTGAACTTGCATCAATAAGTTTGTTGACAAATTCTTTGAGGGCCTTTTCCTGCGGGAGCACCTTGTCGTCGCCTTTGAGGTAGGCGTTGCGTGCAGCCTCGACAATGCCGTTGTACATCAGCATGCTACCCAGGTGGGTCTGCGCGCGGTAGCCGTGCGAGAGGTTGAAGTTCTGCACGGTGTCCTTGTCAAGGAAAAGGTCGGCCAAATCCTGGTTGTCGACATCGTCGTCGCTGATGTTTGCCAGGTTGCGATATGACACACGGTTGCCCGAATAGTCGGTGGCGAACTTGAAGAGATTGATTTTTGCGGTGAAGAATGAGTTGCGTGTCACCACACCGCCTTGTTTGCTGGCTTCTGACGATTTGATGTCGTTGTAAAGCGATATCAGGTTTTCTGTCTGGTCTTTGTTACCGTTGCCGGTGTCGGTGTCGATGGTCAGGATGTCGATTTCCTGGCCGTCGAACATGCCCATTGCACATAGATGGACAAATGACTCCAGACAGCGCATTCCTGTGCCGCCGATGCCGATTACGAATAGTTTTTCGCTCATAATATTTTTTTGTGTGTTAATCGATTAGAACCAAGATCCAAGTTTTGATGACTTGAAGGCTTTGCTGAGAATAAAGCCCACGAGTACGAACAAAACGAAGGAAACGAGAGCGATTATTGAGATGTTGGTGAGCAGTTCGGAGAACTTTTCGGCGATGTTTACTCCGCGCTCAACCTGATATGATTTGTCGAATGTTTCCTGGCTGTAGACGTGGCAAGTGAACAGATTGACCACGAAAGCCGCGATGGGAGTCAGGAATGCGAACACCCAGAATATGATTTTACGGGTGGTGTTGTCGGTGCCGCTGGGACGGTAAGCCACACTGAGCGAGGCGAAAATAGCAATCAGAAGAAGCACAACGAACACTATGCCGGCCCACATGATGGGGAATTCAATACCGGGGATTGTGGCGAGAGCTTCTTTAGCTCCGGCGGCTTTGTGTGCGCCTGACTTAACGGCAGGGATAAGGAGAGTCAAGAAATTTGATAACATATTAGTAAGATTTTAATGGTTTTTATTCGGTTTATTGATAGATTTGTCTATTGTTCATGCCGGGGAGGGGGTCAATCGTCGGAGTTGCGTTTGGAGTCTTCGTAGTACTCATATTGTTTGGGATAGCCTTCCTCCCAGATTGCCTTGAGGCGTTCCTCGCTGAATTTAGTGCCGTCGGCCGATTCGGCGGGGGATATATAATATGTGTAGAGCACTTTCCCAACCGGGTTGACATCTTCATCGTGAAGCGCCAGACGCACTGACTCGGAGAGGTTGTCATAGTCGCCCCACTTGAACAGTTCCTCAAGGTCGGAGCCTTTGAGATGTTCCACCTCACGGATGACTATGTCGACGCGGACCAGATCGGTGGCCGGGAATGATTTCTTTTTACCAATGAGCACAATCTCCTCGCCGGTTTCGGTTTCGAAGTTGGGATCGAAGGTGAATCCTATCTCACGGAATCCGTCATGTTTTTTGCCACCCTCTTTGTCGTAGCCGGGAATGGCTTTAGTGGGTTCGTCAACGAAAAGGAACAGGTCGTGTATAGGCTCGAACTCCGCAGGCACATAGGCGAACTCTGGTTTCAGGTTGCCGGCGGCGTCGTAGTAGGGGTCATCGTTGGTCATCTGCGGTTTCTCCTTGATGGCTGTGAGATGACGGTCGAATGATTCATAGTCGCTCTGCACGTCATAGACGTTCATGCCCAGTTCAACTTCCTTGTAGGGGAGGTCGTCAGTGCTGATGAACAGATTCTGCACGAAGTAGCGGAACACGTGGGGAGGATAATCACGGTTTGAGTCGATGGCGAGTTCCGAAGCCCAGCGGTTTGCGCTCTGATAGCAGTTCAGCATGGGATAATACTCTGAGCGGAATTTCTCCATTCTGACATAGCGGTTTTCGCTTTTGGGGTCCTCGCATATTTCGGTCACGTTGTCCTCGCCGTCGGCGTTGTGGTAGTTGCCACCTTTTGATTGGGCGGGATAGTCGGTGATGATTTTGTAGTTGTTGTTACCCATGGTGAACACCTTGTAGTTGACGGGTTTGCCGTCGAGACCAGCCTGCACTTTTTTCAGCAGACGTCCTTCTTTGCCGTCAAACACGGTGTAGAACAGTTTTTTGCGCTTGTCGTTTTCGGTGTAGTCAACGATGTAGAATGTGATGTCGTAGCCTTGTTTGAGCCAATCAATGAAGTATTGTTTGGCGTAGGCACCTTTGAAAATCTTCTCGCCGTCATATTCCTCATAGTCGGTGACCAACAGGGCCGGTTTGCGCTGTTCCACTATCTGCTGCAGGGCTTTGCGGATGGGTGCCGCCTGCTGCTCGTAGTTCTTCGGGTTCATCACATCCTGGAAAATCTGTTCGGAATCGCCGGTCATGGGCTTCATCTCATGATTTCCGAGCATGTAGAAATCAGTTTCGGGTGTGGTGACGGCATTGACAATGTTGTGGAGGTTGTCCTTGCTGATGGGGTCGTTGTAGGCCATGTTCACTCCGTCGGAAAAGTCGAAATAAGCTGCGAATCCCGGTGCGAGGGGAGCGACTTCGATGGTGTCGCGGGCCTCCATGTATCGTGTGATGTAGTCGGTGTTCGGACTAATTTGCTGCGGCTCTGTTTCTTTATCACAGCCGGGCATGATGATGGCGCAGAGAGCCAAGCCGAGAGCCGAGGTCACGCCCATAGCCGAATGGAGCACTTTTTTATTCATAGATAAGGTAAGAATAACAATTAGGTTTATAAATTTTTGCAAAAATTCGGAGTGCAAAAGATACTTTTTCACTTCAAAAAGCAAAATTAAACTTTTTTTTCATTATTCCCAATTTTTTGAATAAAAAAGTTTCCGATCTGACCACCCGCATGTTTCATTGTCATGAGCACCGGCGGCTAACTACGGTCACCACATAAAGTTACGGAGCTGACCCATCGGGCCAGCTCCGCATTGTTTCAGTTGGAGGCGGATTAACCGCTACGTTGTCACACGGTCACCTCTCCGATCAGTGCGCATCCCATGTATTTGCTCACTTCCTCGGGCGACAGCTCCATGCCGAACAGGTGCATCATCTTTGTCACGGCTGCCTCGCAGGTCATGTCGTGGCCTGAGATGACTCCTGCGCGCGACAGTCGGTCGCCGGCGTAGTAGCGGCTGTTGACCCCGCCGTTGGCACACTGGGTTATGTTCAGAATGACGATGCCACGCGAAACGGCCTCGCTCATCACTTCATAGAACCAGTCGCAAGTTGGAGCGTTTCCGGCTCCATAGGTTTTGAGCACCACACCTTTCACTCCGGGGGTGTTGAACATGTGGCGGAGTGTCGACTCGGTTATGCCGGGAAACAGGTCGACCACCAGCACCGAGGGATCGAGACCTATGCGGAGGTCGAGCGGACGGTGCGACGGACTGCGCCACAGCACGTCGGTGTTGAAATGTATGCCCAGACCGATGTTTGCCAGTGGCGGATAGTTGTTGCTTTTGAAGGCGTTGAAGTTGTCGGCGCTCTTTTTGGTTGAACGGTTTCCGCGCCACAGGTAGTTTTCGAACAATATGGCCACCTCCTGGATCATCGGCTCAGCACCGGTGGTGGGTTCTTTTGCCGCGGCTATCTGCAGGGCGGTGATGAGGTTTTCCTCACCGTCGGTTCTCACCTCGCCTATGGGGAGTTGCGAACCGGTGATTATCACCGGCTTGTGCAGGTTACCGAGCATGAACGACAGGGCCGACGCGGTATAGGCCATAGTGTCGGTGCCATGAAGCACCACGAAACCGTCGTACACGGCGTAGTTATCGGCTATGCATCTGGCGATACGGGCCCAGCACTGGGGGTCCATGTCGCTTGAGTCAATCGGTTCATCGAATTGCAGATGATTGATGTCGTAGCCTAACTTGTTGATTTTAGGCACGTTTTCTATCAAGTGATCGAAGTCGAACGGACGGAGTGTGCCGGTGACGTCATCCTCGATCATCCCGATTGTTCCTCCGGTGTAGATGATGAGTATGTTCGGTTTTACTTTTCCCATGGCAACGAAATTAAGAGAATGTTTATTTTTTTCGTATGTGATTCTCAGCCTACTTTTCCACCGGGGGTCGAGGGCTTGATGGTGGTGATTACCGAAAGTGAACCGTCGGCGTTGACGGCCGACAGAATCATTCCCTGCGATTCTATCCCCTGAAGCATTCTGGGAGCGAAGTTGGCGACGAAAATCACCTGCCGGCCCACCAGTTCCTCAGGCTCGTAGAACTGCGCTATTCCGCTGACGATTGTACGTTTTTCCATTCCGTCGTCAATGAGGAATTTGAGCAATTTCTTTGAT
>JAXJVW010000214.1:0-1222 GCA_036308365.1 Muribaculaceae bacterium | reverse complement strand
TCGCCCGTCCCCGCCGCTCGGGCATCCCCTCGCGAGGAGAGTGGTATGTCTTTCAGCTTGAAACGTCTAAAACTGTGCGTTTCTATTTGGATTCTTCAGTGTTTAATAAATCAGGCAATGACACGGTTAACTGACGGCTACGCCTCCGCAGCCACGCCGGTTCCTACCACAGGTTGAACCTGTAGCCGACACTCGCGCTGAAGGTCCAGTTCATGTTGAGCAGCGAATGGTCGCGCTCCTGGATGAACCCGAGGTCGAGCACGCCGTTCACTCCAACGAAGAGGTTGTTGTGGTTATACACCGTTCCGACCTTGAGTCGGTTGGAGAAACAAAACGACACACGTTCCTCGTCGGGATTGTTGATGTAGCCGTGGCGCACCCCGATAAGCGGGGCCTCGGATATCCCTAACGCCCAGTTGTGCGGAAACACGAAGTTGTAGCCGTAGCCTAATTTGACGGCGTAGTTACGTGCCCTCACATGATAACTGTAGTCAATCCATGATGGAGGAATCTCATCCTTGATGTAATCGGGGGTGTCGTTGAAGTCGAAGTTGTAGTCGGTCTGCGAATATGACAGTCCGGCGAAAAATGATCCGGCGCTTTTTTTCTGTATCTTGCTGTAGGTGAACGTCGCCGCCTGCGAGTAGCGTTTGTGGTTGAAAAAATAGTAGGTCTCTACTCCCCACGTGCTGCAGTTTATGCCGTTGAACTCCAGATTGGGGTTGAAATGGTTCTCGGGGGGCCCGAAGTAGGTTATCCTCGTGCCCACATCGTTGCTGATGAAATAGACGTCGGCCGCCAACAGCGAGCATGTGAAACCGAAGTTGAAACGGCGCCGGGCCTGTGGTCCGCTACCTAAATATTTCGATACATTGAGGTCGTAGCCCACCGACAGGGCCAGGTAGGTCAGATAGAAACCCATTGAGGTGCACGGGTTCGACACCATTTGCAAACGGGTGTCGTCGTCGAATTCGAACCCGTAGAAATCCTGCCATGTTTCGGTGCGGGCCTTGATGTTGAACTTGCACCCCGTCCCGACGACATAGGTTGAATCGTAGGTGTTGAAAAAGCGGTCGCCCCACCGATACACGTTGATGGCCGCGCGGGGCACCTTGCCCATGGCCGCGATGGAGTCCAAAGCCAGGGAGAACGCCTCGCATTTTCCGGAGCACGCCATGAACAGCAGCGTAAGGGTCAATATTCTCAGCAGTCGTTTCAAACG
>JAXJVW010000213.1:0-1712 GCA_036308365.1 Muribaculaceae bacterium | reverse complement strand
GTCAAATAACTTTGCCACATCATCTCTTTTTTGTAATTTTGCGCATATTTACACAAATCATATCTAAACGAAAGTTTCTAAGGCAAAATGGCAGACCTCAAGCAAATCAAAACAGCGCTGATTTCAGTATTCCACAAAGATGGACTCGACCGTATCCTTCAACTTCTCAACCAGAATGGCGTGACGCTAATCTCAACCGGCGGCACCCACAAATTCATCACCGACCTGGGATTGCCCTGCGTCAAAGTTGAAGATATGACCGGACTCCCCTCGATTCTCGGCGGACGTGTCAAGACACTCCACCCCAAAGTGTTCGGCGGCATCCTGGCGCGTCGTGAAAACGAGAGTGACAATCAGCAGGCGAAAGATTTCGGCATCGAGATGATCGACCTGGTTATCGTTGACCTCTATCCCTTCGCCCAGACCGTAGCTTCAGGCGCCTCACATCAGGACATCATAGAAAAAATCGACATAGGCGGCATCTCACTGATCAGAGCGGCGGCCAAAAACTTCAACGACGTCACAATCGTAGCGTCAAAAAACCAGTATAAACCGCTGCTCGACATCCTCGAGACCCAAGGCGCTGAAACCACCCTTGAACAGCGACGCATGTTTGCCCGCGACGCCTTCGGCGTCAGCAGCCGCTACGATTCCGAGATATTCAACTACTTCGACACCACCTCAGGCCAGGAGCCCTCGGCTCTGCGCATGCCCATCGACGGCACCAGCCACCTGCGCTATGCCGAGAACCCCCATCAGAAAGGATGCTTCTACGGCAACCTCAACGAGGTGATGGAACAGCTGCACGGCAAAGAGATTTCCTACAACAACCTGCTCGACATCGACGCAGCCGTAGCACTGATGGACGACCTCGACAGCTTCGGCATGCCCGCATTCGCCATCCTCAAACACAACAACGCCTGTGGCGCCGCCCTTCGCGACACCTTGTCAGAAGCCTGGGCGGCTGCATTGGAGGGTGACCCCGTGTCGGCATTCGGCGGCATACTCATCGCCAACCGCACCATCGACGCCGAAACAGCCGCGGAAGTCAACAAAATTTTCTTCGAGGCCATCATAGCCCCCGACTTCACCGAGGAAGCCATGGAGATTCTCCGCCAGAAAAAGAACCGAATAATCCTGAAACTCAAAGAGCATGATTTCCCCAAATTCAAAGTACGCTCAGCGCTCAACGGAGCCCTGGTTCAGGAGATCGACACCAAGATAGAAACCCCCGAAGAACTCCGTCAGGTGACCGAGAAAGCAATCAACGCCGACGATGCCACCGACCTGATTTTCGCCAACATCATCGTCAAACATTCAAAGAGCAACGCCATTGTCCTGGCCAAGAACAAGCAACTGTTAGCGAGCGGCATAGGTCAGACCTCACGTGTCGACGCCCTTCGTCAGGCCATAGAAAAAGCCGGCAACTTCAACCTTTCGCTCACTGACGCTGTTATGGCATCGGATGCCTTCTTCCCGTTCGCCGATTGTGTTGAGATAGCCGACAAAGCCGGCATCCGCAGCATAATCCAGCCCGGAGGATCAATCCGCGACAACGACTCCATCGACTACTGCAACAAGAACGGACTGGCCATGGTGTTCACCGGCTTCCGTCACTTCAAACACTAATAACCCCTTTCACACAAAATTTTAATGGGAATTTTCTCACTCACCAAAGAAATTGCTATTGACCTGGGAACGGCCAATACCAT
>JAXJVW010000212.1:0-5760 GCA_036308365.1 Muribaculaceae bacterium | reverse complement strand
TCGGTGAGCAGTTCGGCGTAGCTTTTATTGTCGTCGCATGAGAAGGAAATTATTGCGATGAAAGCTGAGATTATCAGGGCTATTGAAAAACGGGATTTGTTCATTTATCGTTGGTGTTAATGTATTTGTCAAATTCGTTAGCGGCGTTGAGGAAAGTCTCGACGGCTTGTTGGAGCGATCCGGGGAATTCCCCTCCGGCGGCGTTTTCGTGACCGCCACCGTTGAAATAGTCGGAGCAAAGTTTGTCGACGGGTATGTGGCCGATGCTCCGGCATGACACTTTGGTGTAGTCGTCGCCTTCGCGGAGGAACACGGAGTATTGCACGCCGGGAATTGCGAGTGGTTTGTTGACGAGGCCTTCGGTGTCACCTTTTTTGTAGCCGAAGCGTTCGAGTTCAGATTTGTCGAGTGTTATCAGTGCGGCGCCATGTTCGGGAAATATGGTCATTTTTTCGGCGATGGCGTAGGCGTTGAGTTTGAGCTGGTTTTCGGATTTGGTGTTGAAAGCGAGTTTGTAGATGTTGTCCTTGTCGACGCCGCGGTCAACCAGATGTGCGATGGCGAGGTATATTTCCGGGTCGGAGTCGTTGTAGGTGAAGTTTCCGGTGTCGGTCATCATGCCGGTGTAGATGCATGAGGCGATTTTTTTATCGATCAGTTCGGTCCATCCCATCTGGCAAATGATGCGGAACAGGAGCATGCATGTTGAGGATTGTTCAGGATGAGAGATTGTCACGTCGGCGAACTGTTCGGGATAGAGGTGATGGTCAATTAGCGCCTTTGGAGCAGAGGCGTTTTCCATCAGGTGGGCCATACGGTCGAGGCGTTTGATGGCGTTGAAGTCGAGTCCGATGACCAGGTCGGCTTTTTCGAAAAGTTCTTTGGCGAAATCCTCGTAGCGCGTGAAGGGGACAATCTCCTTCGCTCCGGGGATGAACCTGAGCGATTCCGTTGGCACGTCGGGGGTCACCACGTGGGCAATTTTTCCCATGTTGTTAAGCAGGTGCATCAAAGCGAGCGATGATCCGAGAGCGTCGCCGTCGGGGGCGGTGTGGCAGGTTATGACAATGCGCTCGGCCTGTCCGATCAAAGAACGGAGTTTGTCGGTGAGTTTGTTGTCAACAATCTGTTTGAGATATATATTCATCCTTGCTGTTAAATTAAGGTGCAAATTTAAATATAAATAAGGAGAAAAATGTTACATTGAATGTTAAAAAACTGCAAAGCCATTTTTATGAGATGGGGCCTTGATTTTGAATGTTGAATTTTGAATTATGAGTGGTGTTAAATCGGGGTGAATCGTGGTGAGTCTGTATGAATCTGGGTGAATCGGGGTGAATCTGGATGAATCTGGATGAATCAGGATGAATCGGGTGAAACAGGTGGTGTGTTATTTTGATGGTTTATAAAAAAGTGCTAACTTTGCACATTGATTCAGAGGGTTGTCGTGATGGCCATCTGAAGATAGCTGTCAAAATAACCACTAAAACGAAACAGACGCCGATGTTCAGGATAAAACGTTTATATTTGTTCATGTTGCAGAGCTACCTGCCTCTGTTTCTAATGACGTTTTTCATTTGTCTGTTCATAGTGCTGATGCAGTTTTTGTGGCGCTATATCGATGATTTGGTGGGTAAGGGTTTGGAATTCAGCGTTATAGTGGAGCTGTTTTTCTATGCGGCCCTGACGATGGTTCCGATGGCGTTGCCGCTGGCTGTATTGCTGGCGTCGTTGATGACATTCGGCAATTTAGGTGAGCGTTTCGAATTGATGGCGATGAAGGCCTCCGGAATATCGTTGTTGAAGACCATGCGTCCGTTGATAGCTCTGATGGTGGTCGTGGCGGCCGGAGCGTTCTTTTTCCAGAACGATGTGCTGCCCGTGGCGCAGTCGAAAATGTACACGCTGTTGCTTTCGATGCGTCAGAAGTCGCCCGAACTGGAGATTCAGGAAGGTGTGTTCAATGACCAGATACCGGGGCGTAACATCTTCATAGAGAGCAAGAACCGTGAAACGGGAATGCTCTATGGGGTGATGATATACGACATGTCGTCGGGGGCTGACATTGACCAGATGCGAATCATTCTGGCCGATTCCGGACGAATCTCCGTGACAGAGGACAAGCGCTATCTGGTTGTCAGGCTTTATGACGGCGAGCAGTTCGAGAACCTGCGCGGTCAGGGGACAGGACGGGGCAATGTGCCTTACCGGCGTGAGTCGTTCACGGAGAAGAAGCTCGTGATGTTGTTCGACAATAACTTCAACCGCATGGATGAGAGCAACATGCGTAACCAATATGTAGGTAAGAATATATCGGAACTTAACCACACGATTGATTCCGTGACCGCCCGTGTTGACAGCGTAGGGCGGGTTCATGGGCAGGAGTTGGTTGATTATCCGTTTTTCAATATGCCAGCCACGCGAGTTGTTTTCAGGAACAACAAGGCCGACACGGTTCGTCGGCGTGAGGTCACGTTGGCCGATCCGTTGAATGTTGACACGCTCTATGCCCACGCCGGTGCCGGCCATGCCAAAAACATGTATGCCCAGGCGTTAGGGAAGGCCCGCCGAATGAAGCAGGAGTTTGAATATTCGGCCCTGCTTGCGGCCGATGATAACAAAACCATCAGGAGGCATGCTATAGAATTGCAGAAAAAATTCACGCTTTCGATAGCGTGTATTATATTCTTCTTTATCGGAGCACCGTTGGGCGCCATCATCCGCAAAGGAGGGTTGGGCGCACCGCTTGTGATCTCCGTGTTGCTGTTCATAGTCTACTACATCATCGACAACACCGGCTACAAGCTTGCCCGTGACGGCCGTTGGGCTGTTTGGGAAGGTATGTGGCTCAGTACGGGAGTGTTGTTGCCGTTGGGTATATTTCTGACCTACAAGGCTATAAATGATAGCGCCGTGTTCAAAACCGATGCGTGGCGAATATTGATCAACCGCTGGCTTGGGGTCCGACAGGTGCGCCATGTGGAGTTCAAGGATGTGGCCATGGACGATGTCAACCCGCAGGTGGCCCGAGAGATGATGACCATTGTCAATGGCCAGATAGAGCGCTTCGTGGCCGAGAACGGCAACGGGAAACAGAGCTACTGGGATTTCTATCTCAAAGGGTTCGACCGACGGTCGCTTGGCACCATACAGTCAGGCGTAGAGGAGATGGTAGATTATATGTCGAATCACCGTAATAAGTTGTTGGTCAATAAGTTGAGCAATTATCCAGTTGTTCGAAACCTGTGGGTTTACAACCCGACACCCCGCCGATGGATGGGGTATGTCGCCATTGCGCTCATACCTGTTGGAGTGCCGTTGTGGCTGATTGGGCGAAGCCAGCGAAAGCGTTTAGTTTCAGATCTTGGGACAGTGACCCGTACAACCGGAGAAGTTGATAAATTGTTATAAGCAGAGATGGTGTGTTTGAGCAGCGTACACACTATAGAAACCAGAAAAGGAGGCCGGAATCGAAGGCCACCAAAAACGACAGATTGAAAAATAACCGTCTATGGATAATATAAAACTTGATTCAATAGAAGCAGCCCTGGAAGATTTCCGTGAGGGCAAAATGGTAATAGTGGTGGATGACGAAGATCGTGAGAATGAGGGAGACTTCATTGTTGCGGCCGAGAAAATCACCCCCGAGCAGGTCAATTTCATGCTGAAGAATGCGCGTGGGGTGCTTTGTGTGCCCATCACCATAAGCAGGGCATCGGAGTTAGGACTTGCTCCGCAGGTTCTGGACAACACCTCGGTTCTCGGCACTCCGTTCACCGTGACCGTCGACAAGCTCGAGGGGTGCTCCACCGGAGTCTCCATCCATGACCGCTGCGCCACCATCCGCGCCCTCGCCGATCCGGAGAGCAAGCCCGAGACCTTCGGACGTCCCGGCCACATCAATCCGTTGTATGCGCAGAACGAGGGAGTTCTCCGCCGTGCCGGTCACACCGAGGCCGCCGTTGACCTGGCCCGTCTGTCGGGACTTCAGCCCGCGGCGGCGCTTATGGAGATCATGAGCGATGACGGCACCATGGCCCGTCTGCCCGAACTTCGCGAGATAGCCGACCGTAACGGATTCAAGCTCATCTCGATCCATGATCTGATAGCCTACCGACTGCGCTCGGAAAGCAACATAGAGCGTGGCGAAGAGGTTGACATGCCCACAGAATATGGCCACTTCCGCCTGATTCCTTTCCGTCAGAAAGATAACGGATTGGAACACATAGCGATAATCAAGGGTGACATCACCACGCCCGAACCTGTGTTGATGCGTGTCCACTCATCGTGTGCCACAGGCGACATTTTCGGGTCGCAGCGTTGCGACTGCGGCGAACAGCTCCATCAGTCGCTCAGAATGATAGAGAAAGAGGGACGCGGACTGTTGCTTTATCTCAATCAGGAAGGACGCGGCATAGGTTTGATGGACAAAATCAAGGCCTACAAGTTGCAGGAAGAGGGTATGGACACCGTTGATGCCAACATCCACTTAGGCCATAAGGCCGATGAGCGTGACTATGGCGTAGGAGCACAGATACTCCGTTCGTTAGGAGTCACCAAAATGCGGCTTATGACCAACAACCCCATCAAGCGGATAGGGTTGGAGGCATATGGACTCGAGGTTGTTGAAACTGTTCCCATCGAGGTTACGCCCAACAGCTTCAACCGCTTTTACATGCACACCAAAAAAGAGCGTATGGGTCACACCCTCGACAAGGTAGACTGACAGCTAAATGACATAAGTAACTGTTGAAAATTATTTTATACTAACCGGTGAGCTTATTTTAATATTTCTCCGTCGAAATTTTAGAATCTTTTCCTCTCATCATCGGTCACTTAGCTCGCTAAGCTCCCTCTTCTTCGAGAAAAATCCTCTAAAAATTTCCCTCGGATAAATATCAAAATAATTTCCACCAGTTACATAAGCAAAAAACAGATGATAATCAGGCCACTCATAGCATGTTTAATGACACTGACCATAGCCTTGTGCTCCGTGGTTCAGTTTCATCATCATGACAGGGTGGGGAACATATTCATATACAGTCTGTTCGGAGAGGTGGAGCTTGGTGCGCACCATATCCCCACGCATATCCATTCCGACGGTCACCGCTGCAACCATCATCACCATGATGATTCGTGCGGCGATTCCTCGGACTGTTCCATGCATCTGGACCAGCTTACAACCGATGAATCACACCTGAAATTGCCCAAGCCGGTGATTTCGCATGAGTTCATTGTGGTGGAAGAAGTCGCTCTGCCAGAGGTGGTTGAGTCGGTTTTCTGTATATTTTGCCGTGGCCCGGGAGACTGTGCCGGTCCGGTACAGCTCCGGATTGAAACACTCAGGGGCCCCCCCATGTGTGAACAGTTGACAAAGGCGTTAGGACAGCTGAAAGTCAGAGAATGATTATAAACTGATTCAAATTAACATTTCACACATAGGACTAAACATGAAAAATTATCTGTATATAATAATGTGCGCGGCTGTGGTTGGTTTGTTCACACCGTCGTGCGCACACACTGCCGAGCAGGATGGACTCGGCCACCATCATCATCACGGCCATGAAGGTCACGACCACGATCATGATCACGACCATGACCATGAAGGGCATGACCATGAAGGAGAAGAAGGTCATGACCATGAAGGAGAAAAATCAGAAAAAGGGGAGAAAGCCGATGGTGTCATACACATGACGCCGGAGCAGATAGCCCAGTTCGGGGTTAAATCGACAGTTGTAGAGCCTACGGAATTCTCCGAGG
>JAXJVW010000211.1:0-5435 GCA_036308365.1 Muribaculaceae bacterium | reverse complement strand
TTGACGTACTCTCCATCCATGACATTCCGCTGACCAATGCCCGGGCTGCCATCGTAACGAAAACCGCATCCGTGTTCCGTGAGGATGGCAACCTGCCCCTGCGCACTCTTAACGGCAAAGAATATGTAGCCTGGGGTGCTGACGACCAGATGCCCTACAACATCATCGACCTGATAGAATCCGACGAGACCCTCGCTACGTGCCAGGTGTTCAACGCCGAGGTGTGCTACGGGAGCGGACTCCGCTACTGCACCACCGGAGCCACCCAAGCCGTGCAGGAAGAAGTGAAAGACTTCGTTTTCGACAACCCATTGCCCGACTACTTCCTCGGCGTGTGCCAGGATCTGATGTACTTCAACTTCGCCATCTCCGTGATTATTTTGAATGATGACGGGAGCAAAATAGTCGAGCTTCACCGTAAGCCCGCATGTTACTGCCGGTTCTGCCCCGCTGATCCCAAGACCGGTAAAATCACCAAGGTCCTTTTCGGATCATTCCGGAACATGCAGCCCGGCGACATCCTCGAGGAGATAGAACTACTCGACCCGCGGTCGCCCTGGAAAGACCTGCAACAGCGGATGGGACTTCGCCGGACCCGTAATAACCCCGACGCCAAGCGGAGCAACACCCGCAAGTTCGCCATCCTGTCACGCTTCCCCGGCGTTGACTCCATGTACTATCCTATTCCCCACTATGCGTCTCTATTCCGTGGAAATTGGTATAACATCAAACGCCTTATCGGTGCGGCCAAAGAATCCAAACTCAAGAACGCAGCACCCATCAAATACATCATCGAAGTCTCCAGCCGTTACTGGGACGACCTTTTCGCCAAACAGCATGTGGTGTCACGAGAAGAACAGGTCAAGCTCATGAACGAGAAAAAACGTGAGATGCTCGAGTTCCTGACCAACGTCGAGAACACCGGCTCCGTGCTGTTCACCGGCAAGAGTATCTCCCTCGACGGTAAAGGTGAAACCCCCGACATCTCCGTCACCTCCATCGACTCCAGAACCAAAGAGGGTGGCGACTGGGAGAGCGACATCGCCGAAGCCATCAACGTTCTCTGCTTCACAATGCGGGTACACTCCAACCTCGTAGGCTCCGTGCCCGGCAAGGCCCAGACCAATAACTCAGGCTCAGACAAGCGAGAACTCTACACCATAGCACAGGCACTGAAGAAACCGTATCGTGACGTGCTGTTCCCCGTGCATGAGATCATCATCCGCTACAACGGCTGGAAAAACGTCCACCCCGACTGCCCCTTCATCCAACTAACAACACTCGACGAACACGCCGACGCAAAAGAAGTAACCGCTAACCCTACCACAGATGAACCTGACGCTGACTAACGACCGTATCCGTGAACTCATCCCCAACGTGATTCACGAAGTGAAGGGAGAAACCTCCTTGCTCAATAAACTCCGCCCATGGATAGAGACAGCCAAGGGGTGGTTAGAGCAGAACCTGCTCGGCTCCTATGAGCCCGAAGGGGAGATATTCCGTCAGGCCGAGAAAGTTATAGTTATCCGAGCATTCGCCCTGGCCGTTCCCTCCCTTGACCTCTCGCTCAGTCCGTCAGGGTTCGCCGTCATCAATACTGACGGGCGCGCTCCCGCCTCCAAAGAGAGAGTAGAGCGGCTCATCGCCTCGCTCAACACTTTCGTAGACCAGAACCTCGACCGCCTACTGTTCACGCTCTCCTGTGACGAAGTATGGCGAGTGTCCGAGTCAGGCCGATGGTGGCTCGCCACCTTTATCCCCAATCTCACAGAAGCGTGGCGCTTCCGGAGCCAGGGAGATGTCCTGTCCACCTACCGGATCATGCGCTCGCAAGCCCTGCGCTTCGAGCAGGAATTGAAAGAGAACTACTTAGGGACACTGCTCGACGAGCTGCGCGAGCAACAGCATGCCACCACACATGCTCCCTTAGTGAGGAAGATCCGTGAGGCGGAACTGCGCTACATCGGCTTTCATATGCGCGACCAGAAGCCGACCTGCCCCGACGACCATGACGTGTGGCACCTTGTCCGTCCGGTTATCGCGATGCTGAAGACCTATCCCGACCTATACGCCCGATGGCAGGCCGAAATGGGCGACCGCTTCCGGCCTGAGCCATTCAAAAACGATGTGAAAGGAGGTTTTTACTTCTGATGGAGACAGTGAATCTGACAGTTCCCAAATCGTGGGCCGACCTCACCCAGGATCAGCTCCGGTTCGTCTACCGCTCCATGGTAGGGGTGCAGATAGCCAACCGGAATGTCGGCTTCTTCTCCGCCGAGGACTATGCATCGCAGACATCCGCCCAGGTGGCCACACTCTGTCTGTTGAAGTGGGGCGGCCTGAAGCTCATCTGCAAATATGCCGACGGATGGCTCGTGAGTCGGGACGCCCAAGAGTTTAAACTCACCGCCGGACAGATCTCATCAGCCATCACCCATCTGGCGTGGCTGAAAGAACTCCCCGCAGAGCCGGTGCGTCTCGACACCGTCGACGGTGCACAGGGTGTGCCGGCCGACATATCGAGTGGTTTCACCTTCGACAACTGGCTCGCCTGCGAGACCCTCTGGCAGGTGTATCAGATGACCTCCAACGAGTCGCTATTGCGCCAGATGGCCGAGATACTCTACCGTAAGCCCGGCATTAAGCCCGACTCATCCGAACTGCTCGGCATCTTCTATTGGTGGGCCTCCGTAAAAAACATGGTCAGCCACATGTTCCCGAATTTCTTCAAGCCCGCCGAGGGGGGCGAAACACCCTCGGCCGACTCCATGCGCCGGAACATGGACGCACAGATCCGGGCACTCACCAAGGGGGACATCACCAAAGAAAGTGAGATTCTGACCATGGACGCTATCCGTGCGCTGACCGAACTCGACGCACAGGCTCGCGAATATGATGAACTCAACCGAAAATATAACACCAAATAAGGATGGATCACAATTTCAATTGGGACGCCTCTCTGTTTTTTGAGAGACTCACCGCCACTAACAGACATGCCCGGGAACATGGCTACGAATTCGTCAGGGTGTCATCGCTCGAAGGGTTTCAGGGCGCACTCGAGAACATGTATTCGGCCAAAGCCCTCGTGGCCATGTGTGACACCTCACAGGGCTACATAGCCATCGATAACACTCCCCATGTCCGACGAGTGAAGACCGTATTCCTGGCCATGCGCCATGCCGAAGACTGCATGGAAGACCGAGAGTGCTGCATGGCCAACATGCGAGAGCTGTTCCGGCAGTTCATGTCGGTGCTGCTGATGGAGCGCACCCGGTTATCCGAGAAGTGCGTCTTCCTCGATGAGCGTATCAACTTCAACGAGATAGACCGCTACTTCTTCACCGGCTGCGCCTGCGCCTACTTCCAGATAGCTGTCGACACCTACGCCAACCTCGCATTCAACCAGGATGAGTGGTTACCGGAGGATGAAGTGTCCGACGACTCATTCTCCATCCAATTCGATTGACCATGGATCAGGCCACAGAAACGAGAAGAAAGTATGTCGAGGCATGGAACAAGACCATGATCAACATCTGGCAGGAGCGCATCTATAAACTCCGGGTGATTGACTCCGGATCGCTGTGGCGTTCCACCACACAACTCCCTGTCCGTGCTGATGGCCGATTCTACGACATCACCCTTTCGCAGAACTTCCTCGAGTATGGCTTGTGGCAAGATTTGGGTGTAGGCCGTGAGGTGCCCCATGGCAATCCCGGCGATATTGGCCGGGAAAAGAAACGAGAGCGTCGCCGGTGGTTCTCATCCAAATACTACTCATCAGTTCTCGCCTTGCGAGACTTCATGGCCGACAGCCTGGGAGATGAATTCAAATCGATGTTTTGCGCTGCTCTCGATACCGACAAAGCCAAGAAAGGCACCTCATTTTACGAAAGAAAAGGATACTGATTTACTCACACAACGAAAAACTTCATGATATGACAGATTTTGAATCTCTTAGATTAAAGGTCGAAGACCTGAAGATGAAAATCGAGTATAAATCCATCACGCCGGTTTATTTGGGGTCGCTCCTCGAAGACATCCTCGAAAAGATGGAGGATATAGACATGACCGGGATGAACGAGCCTATCAGGGACGCGCTCGCTTCGGCACGAAAAGCAATTACTCTGGCCAATGATGCACTCCTTAACAGCAACGCATCCGCTGCTCTGAGCTCCGAAGCCAAACAGAGTGCTGAGACCGCCCTTCAACAGTCGGCCACGGCCATCGCCAATGCTCAAGCTGCAAAGGTACTGAGCGAGAGCACCAGTGCGAAACTCGCCGCCGCCGAGGTGGTTCACTCAGTGGAAGTTACCCAGACCCCCGGCACCGTAACCATTGACGTTGCTACTGGCCCGCTTGATGGCGAACAGCACGTGCTGAAGGTCAGGATGCCGGAAGCTAACGGCTATGAACCGGGGTTGATGTCACTGAACCATCAGAAGGCCCTGAACGATAACACCAATGATGTCCGGAACTTGAAGACGTCGGTGGAGGCTCTTTCCGAGACTTCGGAGAGCCAAGGTCTTGCTGTCGAGCAGTTGCAACAGGACATGATTGACTACACGGATGCACTGTGGAATCATATCGGCGAGGCCGAAAAAAAGATGATGGGCTACATCACCTGCGATTACGTGGTTGACAAGGTTGACTGCGTGGTTATTGAATCAGAGGCGACAGCGGATGATGTGGCAATGTCCCATGTGGTATGGGACCGGAGCCGTCGGGCGTTCGTTCTGGTCAGCCACGACGCTTCTTTTCCTCATTGTTCTGGCGGTGACTGCTGGCTGAAATGGGAAGGAAAGGGTGACTATGCGCTCAAGAATTTCAGTAAGTATATTCTGACGTGCGGTGACAAGTGCCACCACTTCGTCGATGGCGACTGGCAAGAGATCGCCACATCCGATGAACTGAAAGAGCTGATGTCGAAAGCGGTCAAGGTGAACGGTCAAGAAGCCATTGACCAGATGGTGGCCGATGGGGAGATTGAGGCTGGCCGTCTCTATTTTTCGGAAGACGAGGATTACAACCCCGTCAATGGAGGAACACCGTTCTACAACTTCGGGGTGGAGATTCAGGATGGTAAGCTGACTCTGAAAGGAATTCGCAGGTTAGAAGAAGCCGGATATGTGCCATATGTATTCCGTCGAATCATGAAAAAGACGCACAGCCGACGCCCGGACAGCGTGAGGTCCCGGAGGAAAGGATGGCAGGTCTATCTGTCGTGGAAGCATTTCAGAATTGGAATGGGCCATGTACTCGAAATCAATGCGAAGAAAGGATTCGGGAGTAAAGATCTCGGATGGTTGCGATCGGACGAATGGCTGTCAGATGCGGTGGACTTCCTCACGTTAGCAGAGAAAACCAAGGAAAACGAGAAGGGAGAACAAGTGACCTACAGGGTCGTGAAATGGGGAGGTAAATCGAAGAAATATGAT
>JAXJVW010000210.1:0-11602 GCA_036308365.1 Muribaculaceae bacterium | reverse complement strand
TATGTATATATTACGGAATAGTCAGGTGTTGACGGATTGAGCCTACGCATTTTTTCAAGCTCCTTGTTAAACGTTTTGGCCACATGCTCGGGGAAATTTTTCTCCTCGGCACGTTGTGCCAGCACAGTGGCATCATCCTCATCGCCATAGAGTTCGGTGCGTATCGTCTCCATCTGCTGTTGCAGGAAAGCTGCCCGTTTCTGCTCATTGAGAGCTTGTTTGGTCTTTTCCTGGATGTTTTGTGTGATGGAAGTGTACTCCATGCACTTGTTCAGTTCAAGCAGAAGCATGTTAGCGCGGTCGCGGAGCGAATGCTGACTGAGCAGTTCCATTTTAGCTTCGACCTCGATGGGGAAATTCGTGGCTACCATGTTAACCACCATTTCGGCCGAATCCATGTTGTTCAGATTGAAAATGAATTCCTGGGCGCCATCACCGGCGCTGCTCTTTATCAGTTCAATGGCGTTTTCCTTGATTGAGGAAACCATTTTATTGAACAAATCGATTTTAGCACGTGGTTTGCTGTCCTTCTCTATATCCACCTCGGCCGAAAGAATGCCGGGAGCTAATTCCCCCCTACCCTGACCGATGATTTTGAATTTGTCGCGGGCCATCACGATGATAGCCTTGGAGCCGTCGGGCAACGGCAGAAGCTGCAACACTTCAACAACAACGCCATAGTTGTAAAGGTCATTTATGGCAGGATGCTCGGTTTCGGGATTCAGCTGACACACAACACCAACTGCAATGTGTTGTTCCATAGCAATCTCAGCCAGCCGCAGTGACGACTCCCTACCTATATTAATAGGAATGGTAACCCCGGGAAACAGTACCAGATTACGAGTTGGCAAAATAGGCAGATCCTGAGGATTCAATGGTTTGACCTGACTTTTCGAAATGTCGATCTGTCCCATCTGAACCACACGTGTGCCTTTTTTATCGTCTTTTGAAATATCGCTCATATATAATATTGGTGTTTTTACGTTTGATGCTGAAATTACAATCTAATGAACTTAGAAACCCATCAGAAGCCGAGTTGAGAAACATGAGAATAACGATGAGTCAATCTACTTCACAGCAAAATTGATGCCAAAGTTACAAAGAAAAGCCGACATTATGCCGGTCTGACAAATATTTTTAAATAATTTTCACTCACACCCAACCTTAAACTATTGAAAACATGGAACTAACGCAACGATGATTTATAATTATGTTATGTAACATATTAATAATTTAGTCATATTCCAATAATTATATCTACATTTAGCAAACTTTTAACACGAAACATCTGACTAAAGATAATTCACTAACGATAAACTAATACATCATGAAGTTCTATCAAACCAACGAAATCAAAAACATCGCTTTGCTTGGTAGCAAAGGTTCAGGAAAAACCACACTCGCTGAGGCAATGCTCTTTGAGTGTGGAGTTATAAAACGTCGTGGCACAATTGATGCAAAGAACACCGTAAGCGACTATTTCCCCGTGGAGAAGGAATACGGCTACTCCGTATTTTCAACCGTTTTCTACGCTGAATTCCTTGGAAAGAAGCTGAATGTTATTGACTGTCCGGGGGCTGATGACTTTGTGGGTAACGCCATCACAGCGCTTAATGTGACAGACACCGGCGTCATTCTTATCGACACCCAATATGGCGTGGAAGTGGGAACACAAAATATTTTCCGCACTACCGCCAAACTTAAAAAACCGGTCATATTCGCCCTTAACCAACTCGACGGTGAAAAAGCGGACTACGAGAATGTGATCGAACAGATGAAAGATATTTTCGGATCAAAAATCGTACCCATCCAGTATCCCCTCTCATGCGGTCCGTCGTTCAACGCAATGATTGACGTGCTGCTAATGAAGAAATATTCATGGGGACCTGACGGTGGTGTGCCCACTATTGAAGATATTCCTGCCGAGGAAATGGATAAAGCGAAAGAGCTGCACCAGCAACTGGTTGAAGCGGCTGCTGAAAACGACGAAACCTTGATGGAAAAATTCTTCGAGCAGGGACACCTGTCAGAGGATGAAATGCGCGAAGGCATTCGCAAAGGTCTCATCAGCAGGTCGATTTTCCCGGTGTTCTGTGTCAGCGCGCTCAAAGATATGGGCGTTCGCCGCATGATGGAATTCCTGGGCAATGTGGTTCCGTTTGTGGAAGATATGCCCGCACCTGTTGACACTGAAGGAAATGAGGTGAAACCCGACTCAAATGGTCCGCTGTCAATATTCATGTTCAAGACCACCGTTGAACCCCACATTGGCGAAGTTCAGTATTTCAAAGTGATGTCAGGTACACTGACCGCCGGTGTCGACCTCGACAACATAAGCCGTGGAAGCAAAGAACGCATAGCGCAGATATATTGCGTATGTGGCCAGATTAAAACACAGGTCGACAAACTGTGTGCCGGCGACATTGGTGCGACAGTGAAATTAAAAGACGCCAAAACAGGTAACACCCTTGATGAGAAGGGATGTGAGATAGCGTTTGACTTCATCAAATTCCCGGCGCCCAAATTCCAGAGAGCCATACGTCCGGTGACTGAAAGCGACGCCGAGAAACTAAGTGCGATCCTCACACGTATGCACGAGGAAGACCCCACCTGGGAAATAGTGCAGTCAAAGGAATTGAAACAAACAATTTTGTCAGGACAGGGTGAATTCCACCTCCGCACACTCAAATGGCGCGTTGAAAACAACGACAAACTGCCCATCATTTTCGAGGAACCCAAAATCCCGTATCGCGAAACAATCACCAAAGCAGCCCGTGCGGATTACCGTCATAAAAAACAGTCAGGTGGCGCCGGTCAGTTCGGCGAAGTTCATCTGATCATCGAGCCCTACTACGAAGGGATGCCCGCACCCGACTCATATCGTTTCGGAAATCAGGAATTCAAAATGAACGTTCGCGACACTCAGGAAATTCCTCTGGATTGGGGTGGCAAACTCGTGATATGCAACTGTATAGTCGGTGGTGCCATCGATGCCCGCTTCATCCCCGCCATAGTTAAAGGTTTGATGGAACGAATGGAGCAGGGCCCCCTCACCGGATCATATGCCCGCGATGTCAGAGTATGCATCTACGATGGTAAAATGCACCCGGTTGACTCAAATGAAATCTCATTCAAACTGGCCGGACGCCACGCATTCTCCGATGCGTTCCGCAACGCCAATCCAAAGATTCTGGAGCCGGTATATGATGTTGAAGTGATGGTTCCAGCCGATGTGATGGGCGACGTAATGAGTGACCTTCAGTCACGCCGTGCAATAATCATGGGTATGGAAAGCGAAAACGGATTTGAAAAGATCACCGCCAAAGTGCCCCTGAAAGAGATGTCGTCATACTCCACCGCATTAAGTTCAATCACCGGAGGACGCTCATCATTCACAATGAAATTCGCAAGTTATGAACTCGTGCCGTCCGACGTGCAGGAAAAACTTCTCAAAGAGTATGCCGAAAAGAATGCGGAAGATTGAACGAATAGTGTAACTATCTTGTAGCTTTTCAAAGTGTATTAGGAATATAACGAAAAGTGCACGATCCTTCATAACCGAGAACCACCAGCTCCGTCAGAGTCTGGTGGTTCTTTTCTTACCGGCACTTATCCAGTTAATGTTTAATTTTTGAATCAGGAAGAGTTCAAAAGCTTAGCACTCTGAAACGGATTAATTTTGTACATAGTAAGCATCAAGGAAAACAAGCCTGAATTCTGAAGATAAATCTACCTCATAATAGGATTAATTTATTGCTATCTTATAAGTCTTTGATGGAGTTTTTATTATGTACACTCCTATTTTCAGTGAGTTGGGATCACATCCGAGATATTCACCACGAAGGTTGTAAATTCCAGTTATTTCAAGCTGAGATATTTCAACATCCTCCACTCCGCTCATGATGCCCGTTGTTACGGTATTTTGATCATTATACACAAGCGACTGGTCTGCAGTATAGCCCTTAACTTCCAGTTTATATTTGGTTTGAGGGTTAAGATCGAATATTCTTAAAGTTAGGTCATTGTAACGGTTTTTCGAGCGCTGTACGGTTTTATCCAACGATATTTGGTTTCCTTCTCCGTCGAAAACATAGGATGTTGTGTTGACTTCATTCCCATTTTCATCAAGTTCAATCACATCCACTTTATATCTGTGGACCTTTGCCTCCGCATAAATCTCATTCTGAGGTATAATGATTTCAATGGTATTTTCGACGACTTTTACGGGATGCTCAGCATTAAGATCAGCGATAAGCTTAGCCTCTGCCCATTTCTGGTCAGCTTGGTACTTTTCAAGTGAACCCACGGGTATATGGACCTCCACATTGAAGAACCTTTCAAAAGGAGCATACGGGGGATTCTCGGCCCATGAGTATATAACCACATCAGTAGACAGTTCGTAGAAAGTCGCGCGGAAGCTACGACTTAAATTTTCCAGTGTTGACGGGAGACTGATAAATTTGATGTTGCGTGCCTTACCGTTTATTACCTGGTAGCCCATATCAGTCACACCTTCAGGAATTATAATTCTTTCCAGCGCTATGCAGTTATATAGGGCTCCTGTGCTGATATAAGTGATATTTGGTGAAAAAGTCACGTTTTTCAAAGAGTGACATACCTGGAAGGCACCGTCTCCTATGCCTGTCACAGACTCAGGCATAATTATCTCTTCAACTCCAGAATGGGAGAATGCATCCGGGCCAATATAGGTTATCCCTTCGCCGATACTAACTTTCTTCAGCTGACTACATTTATGAAAAGCTCCTTTCGCAATTACGGAATATTCATCCTCCGATTCTGCGGGCAGGAATATGGCGCTGTTCAATGAACTGTGTATGAAAGCATCTTGTCGGGCCCCGAATCCGGCGGGTATAACAACATCTTTCAGTAAGGTTTCCTTATCGCCTTCAAGAATGTAAATATCAACATCTGTACCCTGTATGGGGCATCCTGCATCCTTACAGGTAGCGGTAAGCCAAGCTTCGAGACTCCCTATTTTAATACTTTTTAAGGTGTTTACTTCCTGGAAAGCATTGACGTCAAAAGATCCGACAGCACCCTTGAATGTTATGCTTTCCAGTTTCCAATTACGGAATGACTGTGTTTGAGCCTTGCCGAAATCGCCTTCAAATATAACCTCTTTAACATTATTATTATACATATAAGGAGCCATTGATGCCACATTCCCATGGAAAATCATTTTTGAGTCAACCCCAGTGAACGAATTTTGCACGGAACAAACATCAATATCTCCATACGCTTCCAATAGTTTCAATGAGGGTAAATCTGATGTACTTATCTCTCGACAGCTGTCGCCTACTACGATTTTTTCCAATAATGGAGAGTTGCTGAATCCAAGCATTTTTTTTACTTTGGGTAGATAGACCTCCTTAAGGCACTGGCTTTTACTGAAGGTGTAGGGATGTGTGATAGTTTCAAGATTGTCCAGTTTCAATTCGGTCAGACGATTATTTGCGGCAAACCCCCACTCTATACTTACCACATTGGGGATATTGAGATGCTCAAGACACGGAGTATCATAGTCTACCCCACTTATCCTTGTAACTGACGGAAAATCCGCGCTGACAATGTTCTCCGGCAACTGAAAATTCAACACCTCCAATTTTGGCATGGACAATTTTTTCAAATGCTTAAAACAGCGCAACATTGAGTTTGAGTAGCTCCAATTATACTTTTCAACCAGAGGCACATACAGTTCATTGAGCAGGTTGTCATCAGATTCGTCGTTTGCGGTTAAATCGATAAGGACTGTGGCCGAGTCGAAACCCGCATATTCCAGACTTGCCGGGACTGTGACCAGTACGGATTGGAGTTTAGGCATACTCAAGCGCTTAAGCGATGTGCATCCGCCAAGGTTGAATCCCCATCGTTCATCTTGTGTTGTCACATTGTCAAGAGTGAGAGTCTCGAGAGAACTGCATCCTTCAAATAAACCGCTGCTTACCGTGAGGATATTCGGTAGTTTTATCTCCTTGAGAAGAGCACTTTTCTTGAAACAATATGCACCGACAGATGTCACATTGGTCAGATCAAGCGAAATGGCTTGGGAGTTTTCAAAGCAATAGCTGTCAAGAGTCGTTATCGCTGGAATACTAAGATTTGTCAAAGGACCAGCACCGGAGAAAATATTGCGTGGTAGCGTTCTGCACTGGTTCTTTCCCGAGATGCTGAAAGATGTCAGATTCGAGCAGTTCATGAACTGCGATCCTTTATTATCAAAAACTACACTGCCGGCGCCAATCTCAACCGTTTCGAGGTTCAAACACCCGTAGAAGGCTTTTTCTCCGACGTTCACTTCACGCGCGCTATTGGGAATGATGAGTTTCTTGAGACTCTTTATTGCGCCTAAACCTCCAACTGAGGTTTCAGTAGTTGGAATCTTTAATTCTGTCAAAAGTTCACCATCAATGTAGATGTCAAATCCACCGACATTGGAATCACCTCCAGCCGGTTTCAACGCCATCAATTTTTCAAGGCTTGGATAATCTATTCTCTTGACATTCTCAAGACTGATGGCGGTGGATAATGGATAATTTCGAGAACCACCGGAATAGACTACGAGGTCAGGTGATACACTGACTGTTTCCAAAAGGGTATTGCGAAATGCTCCACTATAAAGCTTTGTGACATGAGACAGATCGAATGCCTTGATTTTAGTATTGTAAAACGCGCCCTCGTAAACTATATCAACCTTGTTCGTTACATTGGTCACATTTTCAAGCGAGGAACAGTTGTAGAAACAGCGGTAAGAGATAGCAGTGATACCATCCGGCACTCGGACTTGTTTCAGTGAAGTACATTTTTCGAACATTTTGTTGCCAAGCCAACCAGAATTAAAGAACTCCACTTTTTGAAGTTGCTCACATTCTCCAAAATGACAAACGTTGTTTGCCTGGAATGTTGACAAAACTTTCACACTATTTATTTTTGTTTTAGCGAAACAGTTACTGTTGAATGTCACAGTGACAGGAAACACTAAGTCGCAATCAAGAAGCGCACCTGAAAAAGCGTATTGATCAATAATGATGTTCCTGTCATCGTTTTCTCTATCGGCCGAAAAATCAATCTTATGGAGATTACTGCAATTGGCGAAGGCATATTGCCCTATGGAAGTCATGTAGTTTCCGAACAAAACATATTCAATATCTATACGGTTTTGAAATGCCGACGGCGCAATTGACGTCACATTGATTCCATTTACATCGTCGGGGATTACAAGGTTTTCAATCCATTCAGCATCTACAACCTGCAAAGAACCATTGACATTATTATAGTAAATGTCATCCTTCACCACAGTGTAATCCTTACCCGATGGACTTATTTCTCCAAACATGACGCAGCAAATCTGGAGAAGTGAAATTAGCATAAAGACTTTTTTCATCTTTGATAATGAGGTTAAACAGTAGTACCCTTGCAGCCTCTCCAAAATAGGGTTCATGATTAGGATAAAAGAAAAAAAGCGTGAGAGCCTGTACTTTTGCTCGTTCCACAAATGGAGGCCTTCGCATTGCCCGGTTAGTTGAACGAGCAAACATGCAGAAGCCTCACGCAGAATATGCATGACAACTGAAAGCGCCATCGGCACCTTCAGATGTAATATAACATATCCACAAGGCATCTACCGTTTGCTACATTCCTGACTAACCTAAGAAAGTTGCGAAGTTTCCATTTGTCAAGAAAGAGCGTCGAGTAAACGCTTTTCATTATGTAGTAGCCTGTTAAAAGGTAATAGCTCAACCATTTTCAAAAAAATGATCAGCGAGGCCTAAACAGGCTCAATGGCGCAGCCCATCCCACTATACCCTTGACCGGGCTTCTGCGATGCGGCCTGCACCGCAAAGGTATAAATTTTCACCGAGAGATACAAATTACGATTTGATTATCTCAAAAAATATTTCGAAGAATCTTTCTTAACAGCGTTCAAAACGTTCAAAACGCGGCGAAAAATTTGCGTAATAGCGAGATAATTCTTAACTTTGCACCGCTTTTTAAGCAAAGCCCACTACACGTGTGATGGGAAATTAAGGAGCAAATCAAACACTTAATTTTGAGTAACACAAAAAATCAAACAAAATGAAGACATTCAAACTTGCAGCCGAACCCCGTACCGACCTCGGCAAAAAAGCAGCTAAAGCTCTCCGCAGCGAAGGTAAAATTCCCGTAGTTCTCAATGGTGGCGAACCTTTTGAACTCCCCTTCAACGGAACACTGAAACCCGGTGAAAAACTCGTTGAAATCGGCAACAACAAAGCTATCATCAGCACTGACCTCACTGTTACAGCTGATTCAGTTCGCAAACTCATCTACACTCCCGACATTTTCGCTATCGAGCTGAACTTCAACGGAGAAACCAAAATGGCCGTTCTCAAAGAACTTCAGTTTGAACCCGTGAAAGATACACTTCTCCACATCGATCTCCTCGAAGTAACAGATAAAAAACCTGTTGTGATCGAAGTTCCCGTTAAACTCGAAGGTCACGCTGAAGGTGTTAAAGCCGGTGGTAAACTGAGCCTGTCAATGAAGAAAATCAAAGTTAAAGCCATCTACACAGCTATCCCCGAACGTGTTGTCATCAATGTTGACAACCTCGGCCTTGGCAAAACAATGCAGATTGGCGACCTTCACTTCGAAGGCCTTGAACTGGTTAACGCTAAGAACGCTGTTGTTTGCGCAGTTCAGCTCACCCGTGCCGCTCGTGGTGCACAGGCTGCCGCTTCTAAATAAACAACTTAGAGCATGAAATATCTAATTGTTGGGCTTGGTAACATAGGTGAAGAATACCGAAACACTCGCCACAACATAGGATTTAAAGTATTGGATGCCTTAGCTGAGGCATCCAATATTTCTTTTTCCACGGAACGTTATGGCGATGTGGCGCGAATGCGCCTTAAAAACAAGCAGTTAGTACTCCTCAAGCCCTCTACCTACATGAATCTCAGCGGAAATGCTGTCAGATATTGGAAAGAGAAGGAAGGGTTGGACACAAACCACATTCTTGTGGTGGTTGACGACCTGGCCTTACCGTTCGGCGCCATCCGCCTGAAACCTTCAGGTAGCGATGCTGGCCACAATGGACTAAAGAATATCGCGGAGATGCTTGGCACACAGAGCTATCCCCGACTCCGTTTCGGCATAGGAAACGATTTTCCGCGTGGTGGACAGATTGACTATGTCCTTGGCTCTTTCACCCTTGACCAACGCCAGCAGCTCCCCACCCGCATCGAGGTGGCCATTGACGCAATCAAAGCGTTCTGTTTGTCAGGCATGCAGTTCGCCATGTGCAATTTCAACAATAAATAAATCATGGGAAAGTCAGAGGTTAGAATCGATAAATGGCTTTGGGCGGTCAGGATTTTCAAAACACGCACCATAGCAACCGAGGCATGCAAAAAAGGGCGTGTCATGATAGGCGATTCCATGACCACAGTGAAACCGAGCCGAATGATCAAGGTCGGCGACATCATTCATGTCCGTAAACCTCCGGTCACCTACTCTTTCCGCGCGTTAGCACTCACGGAAAACCGTCTGGGAGCGAAGTTGGTGCCGGAATATATGGAAAATATAACCCCTAAATCTCAGCTTGACCTTCTGGATATTGTCAAAATCAACGGATTTATTGATCGCCGCAAAGGACTCGGCCGACCCACAAAGCGCGAAGGCCGCGATTTGGCTAAATTCACCGAGGAAGCCTATGACAGCACATGGGATTTTGACTTTGATTTCGACGATGACGACTTTGATGACGACGACATGTAGCTCGTTGTCATTCCAATCATATCAAACCGAAAGCGGACTCAATCATTTTTAGATAACGAGTCCGCTTTCGATGTTATGTAGAACACCCTCTATCCTCCCACAAGGATTTTGAGATGACAGACTTCAGTATATCAATGCCTAATGGTTGTTTTGGTTGGCATCTGATGAAGTGGTTTCAAACTTATTCACTTGTTTTTCAGTCAACGATTTCACAGTTAAGGTTTATGCTTCCGTAACTGAGTTACCTTTAACAATAAGTTTGCGTGCTCCAGCGAGGTTTTTGTCAATTTCTTCTTTGCTGAGTAAATACATTCTCAAAGCAGCCGAAACCGGATACTGATTGAAGAATGGATTGTTGTGAAGATAGAGGTCAATGCTTCGTATGTTCTGTGCTTTTAGGACATCGTTTCGGAACTTGACGATACGCTCCGCCACTCGAGGTAGCACCTTTATGTAGCTTTTGCCGTCAGAAGCTGTCATTACGGCTATCACATGCCACGTTTTTCGCTCATCCATTATTCGAGCGGTGTCGCCGTTTTGACTCTTGTACCGGATGGAAATATTCCGGCCATGTTTGGCATTTATTGAATGCATCAGGGCTTTGAAGATGTCGCCATGTGGAGAGCTGTCGGTCAGACCATGCAGAAGGATGAAGTAGTGGATCATCTCGTGGATGATAACATCTTCAAGCTCATTTTGTTTCATGTCGAATCTGAGGCTGAAACGGAGTTTGAAGAAACTGTGGCGTGGCTGACCTGCGAGAATAGGTCCTATGGGCGACACACACTGTCCGATTGTGTTTTTTGTGTCACAGAGCAGTATGGGAGGCTTTGGCAGAAGTCCGGCGAAGATATGCGAGTTAAATTCGTCGAATTTAGTGTTGATGAAGTCGAGTGTAAACTGCATGTGTGTGTTGGGAATTAAAAGAAAATGCGTTAAGGGCGGAAGCCAATAACGCATTTTCTATTTCGTAAAGCCTTAGGCTTAAAATCAAGCGTTTTTCACTTTGTCAACAATAGCTTTGAAAGCTGCAGGATTGTTGAGGGCGAGGTCAGCGAGGACCTTACGGTTGATTTCGATGCCAGCTTTGTGGATAAGACCCATCAATTTAGAGTAAGAAAGATCCTCAAGACGAGCTGCGGCGTTGATACGCTGAATCCAGAGAGCGCGGAAGTTACGTTTTTTGTCTTTACGGTCACGGTAAGCATAAGTCAAACCTTTTTCCCAGGTGTTTTTTGCTACAGTCCATACGTTACGACGGCAACCGTAGTAACCGCGGGTGAGTTTTAAGATTTTTTTACGGCGAGCTCTTGAGGCTACGTGGTTTACTGATCTTGGCATTTTTTTTCAGTTTGTGAATGTCAGCGGCAAATGCTCTTAAGTGCTGAACATTCGGTTAGTAAATGAAATTTTAAATCACGAATTAAATGAAACCTTATGATAAAGTGTGAACTTTATTTGAGGGCAAGTAATGCCTTTACGTTGCCTTCGTCAACCTTTGCGATGAGAGCGAAGTGGGTGAGGTTTCTTTTCTGCTTTTTAGTTTTCTTGGTCAGGATGTGACTTTTAAAAGCATGTTTTCTTTTGATTTTTCCTGATCCGGTAAGGGCAAACCTCTTTTTGGCACCGGAGTTAGTTTTAATCTTTGGCATTTTTGTTACTTTTAAAAAAAATTAATTCGAGTTATTTAAAAATATCTTCGTCACACGTGACGTTGATGTTATTTTTTCTTTGGTGTTATCATTAAAATCATCCTTTTACCTTCAAGAACTGGCATTTGTTCAACTTTACCATATTCTTCCAAGTCGTTGGCGAATCTTAAAAG
>JAXJVW010000209.1:0-19643 GCA_036308365.1 Muribaculaceae bacterium | reverse complement strand
GAACGGCACCAACCACGGTTGTGAGACACCCCAGTCACGGACCGCTCCTACACGGTTTACATCAACCACTTCCAGAACGGCGAACTGGCCCACCTCGACATACGGTTGCTCTGTGGTGGCGATCAGCCGGTCTTCAGAATCGGTGTATATGAACACTTCCACTTCATCACCTGGCGACAGGGGCGAGGTTATGTATTTCGCCGGCATCAATATCTCAACTCCGTTACCGGCATCGAGATAAGCTCCGAAGTCAACCAGGTGACTCACCTTCAGTTTATTGTAATTTCCAATTTTTATCATGTTTTGCAGTTAGTTTATCCAGCCTATAAGGCTGAAGCGTTAGAATGGCGTGTTGAAAAAGCTCATGTCTTTATTGGCACAGAGACTGATATAAGTCGTGCACGCTTTTACAAAAATAAGAAAATAATCTTTCTTAACCAAAGATGTCATTAATTAAATTAACAAAGTGTCATATTTATTTGTTTTATGCACTGAGAAATGACTAAATTTGTACTCTGAAAAACAAGGACACTTGAAAACCGGGGTAGCAACGGCTACATTGAATTGTGAGTTTCCACAATGCGATCAGGCGTGAGCGCCCCGTCATGATAACCCTCAAGCATTCTCTAATTACTTGAATATGAATTCAATTCTCAAATATTTCCCTGATCTGTCGCCAGTGCAGATCACCCAATTTGAACAACTCGGGGTTCTTTATCCGGAGTGGAATGAAAAAATCAATGTCATTTCACGCAAGGATATTGAAAACCTCTATGTCAATCACATTCTCCACTCGCTGTCGATAGGTAAATTCATAACACCGGTTGACGGAACGCGTATTCTCGACATGGGGACTGGCGGAGGTTTTCCCGGAATACCTCTGGCGATTCTTTTTCCCCAGTGTCAGTTTCATTTGATTGACCGCATCGGAAAAAAAATCAAAGTCGCCCAGTCAATAGCCGATTCCATCGGGTTGACGAACGTGACCTCACAGCATGGTGACATCGGCGAATGTCGTCAGAAATTTGATTTCGTTGTCAGCAGGGCTGTCATGCGGCTCGATGAGCTTGTGCCGTTAATCAAAAAGAATATCGCCAAAGATAACAGGAATGGTTATGGAAACGGTCTGATCTGCCTTAAGGGAGGTGATTTGCAGGGTGAGATGGGGAAATTCAGTAAGGATGTGATGGAGTTTGATTTAAGCAACTATTTTTCAGAGCCTTTTTTCGAGACAAAGAAATTAATTTATTTACCCCTCTGAGAAATGAAAATTGACCGATTTGAATTCAACATGTTCGGTGAGAACACCTATGTTGTCACTGACCCTGAGACCAACGAGTGCGCGGTGATTGACCCCGGGATGGTGTCACCGGAGGAATGTGGCCGTATGGACGGATTCCTCGCCCGCAACGGTTTGAAGTTGAAATGCGTGATATGCACGCATCTCCATGTTGACCATCTGTTTGGAGTGAAATACCTGATGGAGAAATATGGCGTGGAGCTCTATGCCAATGAGAATGATGAGTTTTTGGCCGAACGTGTCAACCAGCAGTTGCAGATGTTCGGCATCCCCGTCACTATGGACGGAGTGTCGATAGGGAAAAACATCACTGACGGCGATAAGATAACTATAGGCAACGGTGAATTGCGTGTCATCACCGTTCCGGGCCATTCGCCGGGCAGTGTGGCGCTTTACGATAAAGCCGATAAGTTCGTCATAACGGGCGATGCTTTGTTCCGTCTGGGAATAGGCCGAACCGACCTGCCCGGAGGGGACTACCCCACCCTGATACAATCGATAAAGTCGGGATTGATGTCGCTGCCTGATGACACAACTGTTTATCCCGGGCATGGGCAGTCTTCGACCATCGCCTATGAAAAACGGTGGAATCCCTACTTATAAGTAGAATACTCACCTAACAGAAAACAGACTCACCTCGAGCTACAATCACGTCATAGCGTGTAGCACAGGGTGAGTCTGATTATTTTTATTCACGCTTCTGTCAGCAAGCCTTGAAACTCATGTCAAGACCTTTGACCGAATGGGTCAGCGCTCCAACAGAGATGAAGTCTACGCCGGCTTCACCGTAGGCGCGGAGAGTGTCAATGGTGATGCCGCCTGATGATTCGATTTCGGTTTGTCCGTTGATGAGTGCAACGGCTTCACGGGTGCGCTCAGGGGTGAAGTTATCGAGCATGATGCGGTCAACTCCGGCTTCAAGGGCTTGTTTGATTTCCTCGGTGTTGCGCACTTCAAGTTCGATTTTCAGATTTTTTCCGTTAGCCTTGCAATAGTCCTTAGCAGCTTTGACCGCCTGAGGAATGCCACCGGCGAAATCCACATGGTTATCCTTGATCAAGATCATGTCGAACAGGCCGATACGGTGATTGCAGCCACCGCCGATTTTGACAGCTTCTTTCTCGAGCAGACGCATTCCGGGTGTGGTTTTGCGAGTGTCGAGAACTTTTGTTTTCAGTCCTTCCAGACGGCTCTGATACATGTGGGTTGTTGTTGCTATGCCGCTCATTCTCTGCATGATGTTCAGCATCACACGCTCAGTTTGCAGCAGAGAGCGCACCGGTCCTTCCACCACGAAAGCGATGTCGTTTGGTTTTACTTCATCGCCATCATTCTTGAACACTGTCATTTTCAGCGATGGGTCGAATTTTTCAAACACCTTGCGTGCAATTTCAACGCCGGCGAGAATGCCGGGCTGCTTGATGAGCAGATGCTGGCGCCCCATTTCGGTCGCGGGAATGGTGCTTAACGTAGTGTGGTCACCATCGCCTATGTCTTCGGCGAAAGCCAGATTCAGAAGGTCGTCAATAAGTTCGTCGCGTGATTTCATTATTCCATGTTTTAAATTACTGATTATCGGATATAGTATACTTCGGCTTCGGGGCGCATGTTATAGTTTGAGGCCATGGTTTGACCATAGGCGCCGGCCGAACGGATGGCAAGCAGATCGCCGCGTTCAGTGTGGGGGAGCGTCCGGTCCTCGGCAAAGCAGTCTGATGACTCGCAAATGGGGCCTACAATGTCATATTTCTCAGGTTTACCATCAGGGTGAGTCAGATTCTGTATGCAATGGTAAGCCTGATAAAGTGCGGGGCGGATCAAGTTGTTCATTCCTCCGTCAACGATGACGAATTTCTTCTCCATGCCTTTTTTCACGTATATGACACGTGTGAGCAGCGAACCACATTGGGCCACGATTGAGCGTCCGAGTTCAAAGTGCACCTCCTGACCTTCTTCAAGTTTGAGATTGTCGGCGAAAGTTTTGAAGTAGCCTTTGAAATCAGACAGAGGGTTGCCGTCAGGATTTTCATAGTCGATTCCCAGTCCACCCCCTACATTTACATAGTTTATGATCACCCCGTGTTCGTTTCTGATGTGGGCGAGCATGGTGTTGATTCTCTCGCAGAGCAGTTTGAACGGCTCATTGGTCAGAATCTGGCTGCCGATATGGAAGTGGAGTCCTTTGAGTTCGACATTGTGGAGCGACAGTGCGAGTTTGATAGCAACGTCGGCCATGCGTGAGTCGATTCCGAATTTGTTTTCAGCCAAACCAGTAGTGATGTAGTGATGCGTGTGGGCGTCGATATCGGGGTTGATTCTCAATGCTATACGTGCTTTTTTGCCCATTTTCCCGGCGATGGTGTCAACGTTGACAAGTTCCTCCATTGATTCCACATGGATACATTCAATTCCATATGTGAGTGCGGAGATCACTTCGTTGTCGGTTTTAGCCACTCCGGCAAACACCACGTTGTTTTTATTGAACCCGGTTTCGATGGCATATTTCACCTCGCCTATGCTCACACAGTCGGCTCCGAAGCCGTGCATGGCAATGACATCGAGCAATCGACGGTCGTTGTTGGCCTTGATGGCATAGTGGACTTTGAATGGATGGCCGGCGATGCAGCTGTTTATTTCATCCAGCGTCTGCTCGAGCTGTCCGAGGTCATAAAGGTAACTCGGAGTAACAACCTCAGATGGATTGAAAGGGAATTTCATTTGAATAGATGTTTACTTAAAGAGTTGAGAGCTTTGACTTTATCGTCTTTATGAATTAAGAATGAAATGTTGTAGTCGCTTCCGCCATAGGAAATCATTCTGACTGGAATGTCACCCATGGCCTGCAATGCTTTGGATTCCAATCCGCTGTTATGCCAATCCAGGTCACCTACGACACAGATGATTACCATGTCGTGGTCAACGGTGACGGTGGCGAATTTTTTGAGTTCATTGATTATAGTGTGTAGGTCACGGTCGTTGTCGACAGTGACTGATACTCCCACTTCGGAAGTGGCTATCATGTCAATGGGGGTTTTGTATTCCTCGAAAATCTCAAACACCTTATGGAGGAAACCGTAGGCGAGCAGCATGCGTCCGCTTTTTATTTTGACGGCGGTTATATTGTCTTTAGCAGCTATTGCCTTGATTCCTTGAGGATTGTGCACGTAGTTATTATCGATGGTTGTGCCCTTCGCTTTCGGATCCATCGTGTTCAGCAGTCTGACCGGGATGTTATTCAGTTTGGCCGGTAACACGCATGCCGGATGCAGAATCTTCGCTCCGAAATAGGCTAGTTCGGCTGCTTCTTCAAAATGAAGATGCTCAACCGGACATGTACCTTCTACAAATCGGGGGTCGTTGTTGTGCATACCGTCGATGTCGGTCCAGATTTCTATTTCATCAGCCTGGATGGCGGCACCTATCAGTGAAGCTGTCAGGTCGCTGCCACCCCGTTGCAGGTTGTCAACTCCGCCGTTAGCGTTACGGCAGATATAGCCCTGGGTAAGAAAAAGGTCAGCTTCGGGATAACGCTGAAGCATCGGGCGGAGGCGGTTGCGTGTGTAAGTTATCTCAGGCTCGGCATTAATGTCGGTTTTCATGAATTCAAGAGCGTCGAGAAGCACCACGTTCACTCCGGTTGAAAGCAGATAGTTATACATTAATGCGGTGGAAATTTTCTCACCTTGTGCCAGAATGGTTTTTTCTGCGGTGGCAAAAGGAGTTTCAGTGTAGCTTCTTATTGTTTGAAAACATTGAGCCACAGCCTTTTGCGTTTTCTCAAGCCACACTTTATCGCTAAAGAGTTCAGCCATCACACGTGAGTATTTTTTTTCCAGGTTATTCACCGTTTCCTTGGCTCCGTCAATGTTGCCCCGGCGCAAATAGTCTGAGATTTCCACTAACGTGTTGGTAGTTCCCGCCATCGCTGACAGAACCACAATGTTTCTACCTCGGCCACTGATCAGTTCAGCCACACTTTTGATTCGTTGCGCGGTGCCAACCGAGGTTCCTCCAAATTTCAATACGTTCATTTACCTTATGATAAGTATCACTCAAAAATTAATCAATTAATACTATAAGTATCTGTTTTCAATTTATCACATTTGCGGCATACATGCGCAATCATGCTCCCCGGGAGAAGTTAATCGCCAGCATAGCAACACACGGTCGGGCAATGACTCACGCATGTTGGTTTTTATCAAATATGTTACGGAAGCCTCTTTATGAAGCGTTTCACTGCGCATTCCGCCGCAGAATGCAAATTTAACACTTTTTTTTGGCCCCGCAGTCCATTTGCTCCAAAAACTTCACGCCGATACCGAACTGTCAGTTCCTATGGTGAGTGCAGGGTCGTATTCCCCGGCCGTGGATAAGAACATTTTTTCGGGATTGAGATATGTCGACGCTATTTCCATGATTCTCTCCGGGGTTATCCCCTCCATGGCTCTCTGCTGGGCATGGAAATAGTCATCAGGGAAACCGATGGTTTGCTTTCCGATGTAATAACCCATGGTGTCGAAAGGGCTGTCGAGCATGTTCGCCAGCGACGACTTGATGATGCGTTTGACAGTGGTCAGTTCGTCGTCAGTCATTGGCTCCGAAGCCAAACGTGAAAGCTCTTTTTTCGTTTCCGCGATCACGCTGTCGACATAGCTGTTGTCGCACTCACATTCAATGGTCACATATCCGAGCTCATTGGCTCCTACGAGCGACGCATTTATTCCATATGTATAACCTTTTTCTTCACGGATGTTGCTCATCAGACGGCTTCCGAAGTAGCCTCCGAGGGCCATCACCGTTATGCGAAGATCGTTATAATCAGGATGACTTCTGTTGATCGACGGGAAAGACATCACCACACATGTCTGATCCTTATCCTTCATGACTTCACTAACGGTCATATGGCTGTAATCAGGCTGCTCCGGAATCAGAGTGGTTGAGTTGACCCCGGCATGTTCAGGGGTTATCATCTCGGCGAATTGTCGGGCATGGGCCACGGCATCATTATCGAGCCGGCCGGCCATGAACACCGTGGGCATGGTTGAAACCACTGATTCATGAAGCTTTGAGAGCAGTTCGACATTGAAGCCGTCAACATCATCCTCCGTTTCTACTTTAGCCAGCGGATGACCTTGGCCCAACAACTGTCGCAACATGGCAGCCTTCGCCACTACCTTCACCTTGTCCTTGCCTATCCTGATGGAGTTCTTGATTTTTCCTTTCATGCTCTCCACCGCTTCAAGATCGAATGTGGGATGAAGGATAATTTCGGCGAACAGCGGCAGCAGGTTGCTCAATTGTGAGGTGAGGCAGTAGATAGAAAGGATCGTGTGGTGTGATGAAGAATCGATTTTCACCCATGCGCCATGATAATCGAGCATATCGGCTATCTCATCGGGAGAATGATGTTTCGAGCCTTCGCGCCATGTGGCATTCATCAGGTTCATCAGTTTGGGCGACGGGGCCTCAGTGTTTCCCATTGGGAAAACCGCTGACACCATGCACGCATCGGCATCACCTTTGTCCAATACAAAAAGAGTGTTTCCTTTTGCAAGCGTAATTTCCTGAGGACGGTCAATATTCAACGGTCCGAAGTCCGACACTTCCGGTGACTTTGTTCTGTCAGGATTCATCCTTCAATCGATTTGCAAAGTTCTATAGCTTCGCGTAAATCATCGGCGGTGTCAATTCCTATCGTGGGTTCTTCTGTCACCCCAACCATTATGCTGTAGCCATTTTCAATCCATCGGAGCTGTTCGAGTGACTCGGCCAGCTCAAGCGATGACTGCGGAAGTGATGTCAGCTCTTTCAGTACCGCAGCTCTGTAGGCATACATTCCGACATGGATGAAGAAGTCGCGCTCATCGAGCCAATTGCGCCATTCCGTTCCACGCACATAAGGGATTATGGCCCGGCTGAAATATATCGCCTTATCCTGGTTGTTGAAAATCACCTTCACCTTATTCGGATCAAACAACGCTTCGAACCCGGCGGTCTTGTCAAATTTCCGTGCAAGAGTGGCTATCTGAGTTTCAGGATACTTGAAGCATCGCTTCAATTCCTCAATCTGTGATGTCGCCACGAAGGGCTCATCACCCTGGATGTTGATGATTACGTCGGCCGTAGAGCCTGAGAGCCGGTAGGCTTCGTTGACACGGTCGGTTCCGCTTTTGTGGTTCGGCGATGTCATCACCACCTTGCCGCCGAAACGTTCCACTTCCGCACGGATGCGGTCGTCGTCGGTTGCCACAATCACCTCATCAAGAGCGGTTTCGGCACGTCGGTAAACTCTTTCTATCATTGTCTTGCCACAGATGTCGGCAAGTGGTTTGCCCGGGAACCGGCTTGAAGCATACCGGGCTGGGATTATACCTATGAATTTCGTCATTGTTTCTTTCTTCTAAAAAATGAGGGGAGGAGAATCACTCCCACTGCAAGATAAATATAATATGTCAGCAGACGCCATAACAGCGCCAGAATCATCACTATACCGCCAAGATGGATCATGTCGCCATAGTATTCTCTGAACAGCCATTCGCTCACACCGCTGCCACCTGGCGTGGGTGAGAACATCAGCAATGTCCACATGATTATCTGCCGGCCGAACACCACAGTCTGGGGAGCCGCGGCGACAAAGCCGAGCATCAACGCATTAATCACAAGATAGCGGCTTACCCACGACAGTGCCGTGGCCATGAACGCATTCAACCACCACCGCAAACGTCGGCTGCGCAATGATTCGGCGGTTGACTGCATGTTGTCGGTAAATTCCGTTACCGCCGGGAGCCATCGGCGAAGGTATTTGAATCGGAACAGACCTACCAGCATACTCTTGACCCACCTCGGACGCAATATGATTCCTGCGAATAAAACAGCTGTCCACAAAACGATTAGCGCATAGAAAATCCAGAATGCTATCTGAATTCCCTCCACAAAATCTCTTGGTCCGAATCCGAAAAGCTTATCGTAAGGGATAAGGAGGAATACAATCGGAGTGGATATTACAAAGAACAGTTCGTCAAGAAACAAAATGGTCATGGTCAACGTGGTTGACCTGCCCATGTTTATCCCTTCTTTCCTGAGGAAGAACATGCTTAAGGCGCTTCCACCCACCGATGACGGGGTCACCGCCGATGTGAATTCACACAGCATGGTGACATTGATGGCTCTTGACCATTTGAGATCGCCGTCAGTCAGTATTCTGAATCGCCAGGCCATTCCGGCGTCACGTCCGGCCACGGCCAGAAGTGCGAGACCTATGCACATCCATGTCCATGGTGTGAAGCTAATCTCGCTGATCGACTCTGCGTTAAACTCAGAGTTGAACAGCCACACAACCATTGCCAGGCCAATTACAACCGGCAAGGCCACCTTCCACCATAGCCCATTTTGTTCGGGTCCGCGCTTCATCGATGTATTAAATTGAAAGATAACGCTCCACGGCAGCTGCAATGTCACCGGCGTTGGCGATAGGCGCACTCACGCCAACTCCTTTGACTCCGGCCGATAAAAGTGCCGGAACATCTTCGGGACGGATGTCACCTGTGGCCACAACCGGTATTTTCACTCCGGCCCCATCAATAGCTGATGTGGTCATGCGATAATCGTCAACCGACACTTCCGGGAACGGGCCTATCTGGACATAGTCAATGTCGGCACCACGCAAAGCGATCACCTCCTCAGCTGACTTCACCGTCACGCCAACAACGGCATGAGGGCCAAGAGCCTCGCGGGCTTCCCGGGGCAACATATCGCCAAACGACAGGTGCACACCGTGGACTTTCAGTTCTTCAACCAATGCGACATCATGCTCTATGGTCAGGAATGCGTCGGCCTCTTTGCAAGCCGGCATGACCGCTTCCGCTATCCGTCTCAACGAATCGCCGTCAATTCCTTTTGCGCTGAGTTGAATCCATCCGCATCCGCCAAGCAGTGCTTTTTCAACCTGTTCGGTGACTGTCACCGCGCTGTCATTACATGTTATGAATTGTAACATATTTTTTTATGTTTTTTCTTTTGCAAAGTTAATGTTTTTAATCGGAATATCATATTGTCGGGCCATTTAGAGCCTGAACAAGTCGGTTGATCACCATGGGAAATCGGCGGGGTTAACCATCAGATGCACATCGCTACGACCCAGTCGCACTTCCAGATACTCGCTCAATTTCTTACGATCGGCGCTTGTGAAATTGCCCATACTGTTTATGAAGGCCACATTCACGGTGTCAACGGCTGTGCCATTAGCGGTTTCACCGATATACATTTTGCTGACCGTCAGATTTTTTACTGTCGGGAACAGCACGCGCACCTCCTTCAGAACCTCGAGCGATTCACTTCCGTCGGCTTGTTTGATGGCATTTTTCAGGGAGTCGACCTCCATGCGTGAGTCAGTCAGCTGCACCTGCAGGTCATTGAAGAACTGGGCGAAGTCAGCGCGCTCATGCATAGCAGTGTTGCCACCAATGCTGACACCTTGACGTATGTTGAGCACAGCTCCTTCAAGTCCGCATGAGTCGAGCTTTTGCATCATGGCCAGCTGAAGAGAATCCTTCGGTAATTCCGCACCAATCAGGTTGACGTCGATTATGCGTTTACCATCTTTGAACTGCACCTTATAGTTAAGGACCTGAGTGTTAGGAAACACCATCTGTTCTTCAACAAACTGCGACGCCTTGATTGTGAAAATACGTTTGCTGAACATGCGGAATGAAAGGAACGCACTCATGCCAATGGTGAACACAACGGCCACATACAGAACCAGCTTCACCTTGTGGTAACGCACCGGGTCGTTATGTGGCACATTTTTCAATCGCATCAGCTTCACACCCGCCCATGTTGCGAACATGATGAAAATCATGTTGGTGAAGAACAGATAGAGCGCTCCGAAGAAAAAGTCGGCCTGGAGGGTTGCGATTCCATAACCGGCTGTGCACAACGGAGGCATCAGCGAGGTGGCTATCGCCACACCCGGCAACACCTGACCTTTGTTTTTCACCGCAATGCTGAGTATGCCTGCGGCTCCACCAAAGAGGGCTATCAGAATGTCGTAGAACGACGGAGTTGTACGCGCCAGAAGCTGGCTTGCTTCTTCATATTGAGGAGAGACAGTGAAGTAGAATGCTGATGCAATCAGCGACCCCAACACTGCCAGACTGATGTTGAGTAATCCCTTTTTGAGCAGATCGAAGTCCTCCACTCCTATGGCGAGACCCATCCCTATGATAGGGCCCATCAGCGGCGAAATGAGCATTGCACCAATAATCACCGGAATGCTGTTGGCGTTAAGTCCGACCGACGCTACACCTATAGCGAAAACCAATGTCAGCAACTGGCTGCCTTTGAACACTACCCCGCTCCTGATGCTTTCCTCAATCTCGGACTGGGGCAGCAAATCATCACTCACGTTAAGGTATTCTTTCAACCATGAATACACCTTTTCAGAAAAAACTTGTATTTTTCCCATTATCTCATTTATAATTAATATAAAACGTTCCGGTTAAGATGATATTGAAAATCATATACGGATGGGATGGTCTCGGGACACACCACCGTTTGCACGCCCGCGCTCCAGCGCAGCCGCATTTTGAAATGAATCAACCATGGCATCTGGGCGCACCATGCATCGTAACAGACATTAAACATAGATAAAACATCCTCGACTCTGCATAATGTTCATAAAAACAACATAGTTTTGTCAATATGGCCCAAATCCGCCTCGGATATCCACTACAATGTGGTCAAATCTATAATTTTCACAATCCGTCACTCATTGTTATTCAAATTTCATTGTAAAGATACATAAATTAACACGAAAATTCATTAATTTTGTAGAATATTTTTTGTCGAAATGAAATTTGAAGAACTTGACTTAAGCAACGACATACTTGATGCCCTCGACGCGATGCATTTTGAAGAATGCACCCCGATTCAGGAACAAGCTATTCCGGTCATCATTGAAGGTAAGGATTTAATTGCGATAGCACAGACCGGCACCGGCAAAACCGCCGCGTATCTGCTCCCAGTGATTGATTATCTCGCGTACAACAAAGATAACCGCAACTCCATAAAGTGTATCATAATGGCTCCTACCCGTGAATTGGCGCGGCAGATAGACGTGCAGATGGAGGGGTTCAGCTATTTTCTTCCAGTGAGCAGCGTCCCCATTTATGGCGGAACAGATGGCAAAACATTCGCCATTCAGCAGAATGGGTTGAAGAAAGGAGCCGACGTGGTCATAGCCACACCCGGACGCCTGATAGCTCATATAAACATGGGATATGTCAATCTGAACGATGTGGAAGTTTTGATTCTCGATGAGGCCGACCGCATGCTCGACATGGGCTTTTACGATGACATCATGCAGATTGTCAACAAGTTGCCCAAAAACAGACAGACGCTTCTTTTCTCCGCCACCATGCCGCCAAAAATTAAACAATTGTCGAAAAACATTCTCTATGAACCTGAGGAGGTTAAGATTGCAGTGAGCAAACCGGCCGAAAAGATTGAGCAAACGGCCTATCTTGTCTATGATAATTTCAAATGTGACCTGCTGTGTCACCTGCTCTCAACCGTAGCATCGAAAAGGGTGATTGTTTTCGCATCATCAAAGCTGAAAGTCAAGGAATTGACCATGCAGATGCGCAGAAGCAAGTTCAAGGTGGCCGAGATGCATTCCGACCTCGAGCAGGAACGTCGCGACGACATCATGCACCGGTTCACAACAGGAAAAATTGATGTTTTGATAGCCACAAACATCATTTCACGCGGCATCGACATCGACGACATCGAGCTGGTGGTGAACTTCGACGTTCCGGCCGAACCTGAAGAATATGTGCACAGGATTGGAAGAACGGCGCGCGCCAACAATTCGGGTAAAGCCGTAACATTCATCAACGAACGCGACAGGATCAGATTTCAGCGCATCGAACAACTCCTTGAGATGGAGATAAACAAACCCTCACTTCCTGAGAATATGGGAGAATCGCCTGCCTATCCCCCATCCCCGTCAAAAGGTGGCCGGGGCAGATTTAACAAATCACGCAAAAATGGTCCCCGTCAGGGTTCGGGCAACAGAAGGAAAACTCACCGTCAAAAACCCAAAAATGAATCCGGAAAATCCTGACACCATCGACCTTGATAATCCGGAATTCCTCAAAGTGTGGGAACTGATCACCCACACTAACCGCAGTGTGTTTCTGACCGGAAAAGCCGGTGCGGGTAAATCCACATTCATGCGGTACATAACCTCAAACACGTCAAAGAAACATGTGGTGCTCGCTCCCACCGGAATCGCAGCTGTGAACGCCGGTGGAGTGACGTTGCACTCGTTTTTCAGACTGCCGCTCCGCCCTGTTCCCCCTGATGATCCAGACTTCAGTGTCAGACACCTCAGGGAGCGCATGAAGTATCCTGCAGAACTGATAAAATTGATTCGTGAACTCGACCTGATCATCATTGATGAGATTTCAATGGTTAGGGCCGACACAATCGATTTGATTGATAAGATTCTGCGATTCTACACCGGCAAACGCAGGGAGCCGTTCGGAGGCAAACAGTTGTTGCTGGTGGGCGACATTTTCCAACTGGAACCGGTGGCGCAAACCGAAACACGTGACATACTGCGGCAGCATTACAACAACCTGTTTTTCTTCTCGGCGAAAGCTTTTTCAGAGTTCAGCGTCATCCCTATCGAACTGAAGAAGATTTATCGTCAAAGCGACCCAGTGTTCATTTCCCTGCTTGACAGAGTGCGCTCCGGTAAACCTACGAAAGAGGACATAAAGCTTCTGAATTCGCATGTAGTCAATTCAACGGAGAAAAATAATGCGGAGGATGAGTATGTGATGACCTTGGCCACATTGCGCAGCACGGTCGACTCCATCAATGACCACCATCTGGATCAACTTAAGTCTCCTACAGTGACATATATGGGAGCGATTTCAGGGAATTACCCTGACACCGCCCTTCCCACCCCAATGGAACTGTCGATAAAAGTCGGCGCTCAGGTGGTGTTCATAAAGAATGACCGTGATCACCGATGGGTCAACGGCACACTCGGCAAAGTCTACAGCGCGTCTGACGACTTCCTGGAAATAGAGCTGGAATCAGGCGAACGCCATGTGGTGGAACCTGAGCGTTGGAGCAACATACGCTATGAGTATGACGAAAAAACGAAGAAAATCAATGAGATAGAGTTGGGTGCCTACACCCAGTATCCCATCAGGTTAGCCTGGGCGCTTACTATTCACAAAAGTCAGGGACTGACATTCAGCAATGTTATTATCGACATAGGCCGCGGCGCCTTCTCCGGCGGTCAGACCTACGTGGCTCTGAGCCGATGCCGGTCGCTCGAGGGTTTGTCGCTGAGGTCGACGGTCAATGAGCGCGACATGTTTGTCAACCCGGCGATAATCAAATTCAGCGGCTACTTCAACTCTGATTCACTCGTTTCTTCGGCCATTCATGAGGCCCACGTAAAAGAACTTTTTGTCAAAGCGGCGAAGCGATGGAACGAAAATGACATCTCTCAGGCCATAGAGAATCTTGTTGAGGCCTCGGCCTCTGATTATCAGCTGAATAGACCGGTTGTCAAACGCTATTTAAAACAGAAACTTTCAATAGTCAATGAGCAGAGAGAAAAATTGATTGATCAGGAAAAGACTATTACGGAACTGAAAAACAAACTGAGTGTCCTTGCTTCAGAATATGTGGCCATGGGGAAACTTTGTATGGATAAAGGGGAAGATCCCGCTCCGGCCCTGCAGAATTTCGACAAAGCACTGTCAATCGATCCTGACTGCCTTGAGGCTATGATTGGTAAGGCCCGCATTTATTCGTGGCTTGGCGATGTGGAACTGGCCATGACTATGGCTGAGCGGGCAGTGAAATCGGCGCCTGACGATTATGATGCGAGAATGCTAATGGGGGATATGGCCATGGCCGCTGACTCACTTATCACTGCAATGGACAACTATCTGCTGGCCATCAACATATGCGAAAGCTATCCGGAGCCATATATGCAAATCGCTGAGATATATGCCAAAGTAGGCGAAAATGACGAAGCTGAAAAATATCGCATCAAGGCTTCGATAGTTCAACGTGGCGGAAAGAGAAGCCAGGACATACTATAGCCGGATTGCCACTGAAGTTAAATCGGAAATAATATGGAAACTATATCTTTACATTAGGCGTAACCACCCTCTCTCCCATTAGTTTAGCGAATTCCGCACGGAGTTTAAGCATCCTTTCCAAATCGTTCATGATTTCGGCGATACGCCCCATGTCGGGGTTTGATTGGGAATATTCATGTTTCAAGTCAGCCTGCAAGTCGTTGATGTCGCAAAGCAATATCGCATTTTTCAGCTCGAATAGCGCACGTGGCAACAATTCAGGCAGTTGTTCCAATTCCGTTTCCACATGAGCGAACTTGGTGTGAATCTTGCTGAGTTGGTGCTTGTCCATGACCAGTTCAACTGTAAGGTCGCGCACCTCGTCGTCGGAAGAAAATGACAAAATACGCTCAACATAATTCGTCGTGAAGTCAGCCAGATAGTCACTCATCACTTTGTCGCACTCTTCAACCAGACGCTTTTCCCTGACCATAATGTCGTCCATGGTGACAGCTTCTGTTCGAATCCGTTCCTCCCCGACCCTCCAGGCTTCGGCTCGTTTCTCCATTGCTTTATCATTCGACGCAACCAAATCCTCCATATAGCGGTCTCTTAATGAAGCGGCTTTGTTGAATAATCTTTCAAATGAGGGCGTGATAAACTTAATGTCATCCCGGGCCATCTCTGTTTCCACGAAATCTATCACAGAAACGGACGAGACCTGACCATTTTCATCGCTGGTTTCACACATGGGAACCATACCATATTTCAGCACATAGCGTATCACCTGACGCTCATAAGGTTTCAGCAACGAACTGCGTCCGGTGTTTTTTCTGACCGATGACGACACCACGTACTCCGTGGCTTGCTGTGGCTCCGACGATTCCGCAGCAGCAGGGCTATCCAACTGATTATCGGACGCTTGCGGCATATCATTTGATGTATTCCTTGAAGAATTAGCTTCCCTTGTTCGCTGTTGCTGCTGACGCTTGAACTCCTGTTCACGTATGGCAAGGCGGCTTTTCCCAACCTCATTGATGAGCACACGTTCGTCGACTCCGAGGGCGTAGCAGCATTCCTTGATATATGCGTTTCGAGCTATCTCATCAGGGATTACCGCAATGGAACGGACAATGTCAGATGTCACCTGTGACCACCGGATTGGGTCGTCGCCTACACCATCGAGCAGAATGTTCATCTTGAACTTGATGAAATCCAGCTCATGCTCATTCAAGTACGCTTCAACCTCTGACGACGAATGAGTCTGAGCGAAGGAGTCGGGGTCGTCACCTTCCGGCAACTGCAACACCTTGACATTCAACCCTTCCGAAAGAAGCATGTCGATACCTCGCAATGAAGCCTTGATGCCGGCGGCGTCACTGTCATAGATGACCGTGACATTTTCCGTGAAGCGGTGAATGAGTCTTATCTGCCCCTCCGTCAATGATGTTCCTGACGAAGCGACAACATTTTCCACCCCACTTTGATGCATGGAGATGACATCCATGTAGCCCTCCACCAGTATGCACTTGTTTTTCTTGACTATGGCCGGTTTGGCCTGATAAAGGCCATAGAGTTCCTTGCTTTTGCTGTAAATAACAGATTCAGGAGAGTTGACATACTTTCCTCCAACCTTGTCAGTTCGCAACGTTCGGCCTCCGAAAGCGACCACTTTTCCTGATATGGAAAACACGGGATAGATCACCCTGCCTCTGAACCTGTCGTATAGATCCCCCTTGTCGGTTCTACCTACCAGACCGGTAATAACCAGATTTTCATCACGATAGCCTTTTCTGCGAGCTTCATTCAAAAAATCATCGCGTTTGTCAGCTGCGTAACCAAGATGGAATTTCTTGATCATCGCCTCATTGATTCCACGTTCGTAGAAATATGACAGACCGATGTTCACCCCTTCGGTTGTTTCGAGCAGGTTATGTTCAAAATGATTTAGTGCGAACTCATTGACGGCGAAAAGGGCCTCACGCTCCGATGCCACCTCACGCTCTTTATCAGTAAGTTCCCGCTCGTGAATCTCAATATTGTATTTCTTCGCGAGATAGCGCAGGGCTTCTTGATATGACATCTGCTCGAGCTGCATGATGAAGTTCACGGCCGAACCTCCTTTACCGCAACTGAAACACTTGCATATACCTTTTGATTTTGAAACAGAGAACGAAGGTGTACGCTCGTTGTGAAACGGACACAGCCCTATGTAGTTGGCGCCACGTCGTCTCAAACTGACGAAATCGCTCACCACATCCACAATATCGGCTGCGTCAAGGATTCGCTGTACGGTTTCCTGATCTATTCTTCCCATATTACAAAGTTAGTAATATTCTCTTGAAAAACGCCAACTGAAAACCGTTTTTTCAGCTTTTACGAAAAAAAGGAGACTGCGTTGTCACAGTCTCCTCAAAATCATATCATAGTTTGTCGTATTGTTCATCGCTGACAGGCTCCAACCATTGATTCGAACAGTTTTCTCCTTCAACTTCAAATGCCAGATGTGAGAACCATGAATCCTTGGCGGCTCCATGCCAGTGCTTGACATTGGCGGGAATGTGAATCACGGTTCCCGGAAGAATTTCCACGGCCGGTTTTCCTTCCTCTTGATACCAACCTCTTCCGGCAACGCCGACAAGCATCTGTCCCCCACCCTTGGTGGATTTATGAATGTGCCAGTTATTACGGCATCCCGGTTCGAAAGTCACGTTGAAAAACGGCACCTGTTCTGTGGAGATCTGTGCGAGATAACTCTTTCCGGAAAAGTAAGCGGAATATGGATTAGGATCACCTATCGGGAATATCATCATCTGCTGGAATTCATCGTTCGCATTGTCGGCCACTGAGTCATCTTTCCAAATCTCCTTAGCCATCCGGAAGGCGACCCAGGCCTTAGGCCATCCGGCGTAAAAGGCCATGTGTGTGTGATTATCTCGGCGATTTCCGCCCTTGTGATGCCGTTAGTTTTGGCTGTTTTAAGATGGGCCTCAAGCGATGAGTCGGTTATGCCTTGACTGATTAATGCGGTGATAGTGACAAGGCTGCGGTCACGTAAGCAGAGCTGGTCGTTACGACTCCATACTTCGCCAAATAACACATCATCGTTGAGATGGGCGAATTCCGGTGCAAATTCCCCGAGATTCTCACGTCCGGCTGTCTGGATAATTTTCTGTTGTGCTATGGCATTTATTGTGAATGTTACTAAAACTGCGGTTGCGATCTGTTTTATCATATAGTATTAACGAATTATTGATGAGATTCCATAAACTTCATCACATCCGATGTTATCTGCGCCGGGGTGAGTCGGCATTCCTCTGCCAGCAATTCATAATCATAGCGATCAAGGAACTCCTTGTAAAGACCGTAGCATTTGACTGCCACACGGCTCGTTCCATAGAACCGCGCTATCTTCTCGCCGAAGCCTCCGTCAAGCACTCCATCTTCCAGGGTTAAAACCAATTTATGGTCTGATTCCAGTTTCGTCAGCAGTTCCGCGTCGACACCACTCAGAAAACGCGGATTGATCAGAGTCGGCTCAAAGCCTTTTTCCACGAGTGCATCAGCCACCTGCTCTCCGAGTTGAAAGAATGAACCAGCAGCGATGATGGCCACATCTTTTCCTTGACGGCACACGCTGTATTTATTGATTTCCGAATAGTCGGCGGGGAAGGTTTTGCCACTCTCCACCACCTTTATTCCGGGGATACGCAAAGCCACCGGATGGTCAGTCTGCTTCATTGACCAATCAAGCATGGCGAGATACTCCTCCTTGCAGGTAGGAGCCAGATAAACCCAACCGGGGATGTTGCTGATAAGGGCTATGTCGAACCATCCGAGATGGGTCACATCGTTCATCCCGTACATGGAAGCATAATATATTCCCAGTACCACGGGAGTATTGTTTATCGCCACATCCTGCGACATCTGGTCGTAGGCACGCTGGATAAAGGAGCTGACAACTCCGAAAAATGGTCGGGCGCCACCTTTCGCCATACCCGATGCGAGAGCCACGGCCTGCTGTTCGGCAATGCCTACATCAATAAACTGTCGGCCCATAGCTTCTCTTTTTTCTGGAGTAAACCCTATAGCGGAAGCCGTGCCGGCAGTGATCACCGCCAGATTGGGGTTCTCTTTGGCCATACGCATCAAATGATCGGACGTAATTTCAGCGTAGCTTTGTGACTGGCTGATGTTCAATGGATCACCGGTTTTCAAGTCAAAGGGTCCACCGGCATGGAAATGCTCCCGGTTGGCTTCGGCCGGAGCGTAGCCTTTACCTTTTTGAGTGGAAATATGCACCACCACAGGGTGTTCTATATCCTTGACAGCTTCAAAGGCCTTTATCAATGACTCAACATCATTTCCATATGCTACGTAGCGGTAGTCGAATCCCAACGATTTGAAATAATTTGTCGGCGACTGTCCGTCGGTTTCACGCAACCTGCGCATGTCATCGTAAAGACCTCCGTGGTTCTCGCCTATTGACATGTCGTTGTCATTGACTATCACAATGAAATTCGAACCGAGTTCGGCCGCATAGTCCAGACCTTCGAATGCTTCACCTCCGCTAAGCGAGCCATCGCCAATGACGGCTACCACATTTTCTTTGCCTCCGCGCAGATCGCGAGCTTTGGCCAGACCGCCGGCTAAAGAAACAGAGGTTGAGGTGTGGCCGATCTCGAACAGGTCGTATTCGCTTTCGTGGGGGCAGGTGTAGCCGGTCACATCGTCATAATGAGCGGGGTCGATGAATGCCTCGATGCGTCCGGTAAGCATTTTGTGGATATAGCTCTGATGAGATATGTCAAACACAATCTTGTCGGCGGGTGCATCAAAAACGTAATGGAGTGCCACGGTTGCCTCCACCATGCCGAGATTAGGTCCGATATGCCCTCCGTGAGCACTCACTTTCGAAAGGAGCGCCGAGCGCAGTTTGTCAGAAAGGGTTTTCAATTCTGCGATTGACAGCCCTTTTATATCTTTTGGTGATTTAATATCTTTTAATTCCATAACATAATTTTTTTCAACGTAGATTAAAACATTTAACTCAACGTATATAAAACCTATATAGTTCGATTAATTTCACATTGAACTCATTTAAACTTTTCATTAGTGTCCACTAAAAAATCATAAGAGTGCTTTGAAATTATTGATATTCAATTTGTTGTAAGAGATTTTGATGCGCAACGATTTGAAATTACTTTTGCAGTCTCAATCAGGCTGTTATGAAT
>JAXJVW010000208.1:0-1370 GCA_036308365.1 Muribaculaceae bacterium | reverse complement strand
TTGTGGTGCCACCAGGAATCGAACCGGGGACACAAGGATTTTCAGTCCTTTGCTCTACCAACTGAGCTATGGCACCATCGTTTTTGTTTTTGCACTGCAAAGTTAGGGACTTTTTTTGGTTTGTGCAAATTTTTTAGTGATTTTTTTTGAGATTTTATGCGGGTTTTGGGCTAATTGGTTGTTTTACAGTTTAATATGATTGAATTTTTTTTTGTTGAATTTTGGGGTGGGGGAGTGTCAGGGGTAGACGAGGGAGAAGTTGTCGACCCAGAGGTTGAGTCCGATGGTTCCGATGTAGGCTGTTCCGCTGCCGGCTGATGCCATTATGAGCATGTGTGTGGGTGTGGCGTCGGGGTTGTCCCATCCTGTTTCTTTTACGGGAACCATTTTGCCTTTGCTGTTTTTGGCGTAGTATGATTTTTCTTCTTCGATGAGTCCCATGTAGGGTTTGTAGTCGGGGCGTGAGGTTATGTCGCCGTACCAGACGGGGATGCGGTGGTTGTTTACCCATCCGTTTGTTGATTTTGTGAGGTGTTGACGTCCGGTTCCGACGCGTTTGGCGTAGATGTTTCCGTTGGCGTCTTCCCAACGTCGTTGCAGGATTATGTAGACTTCGGCGCAGTCGCTTCCGGTTAGTGTTTTTTTCTTGCCGAATCCGCTGGAGTATGTTCGGGTGTTGCCTTGTGGTATTTCGAGTTTGTAGTCGAATTTAAGGGCTGATGGGCGTTTTGTGAATGGTATGCCCATTTCCATTTTGGAGTAGGGTTCTTTGGTGTTTTTGACAGGTTCAAGGAATTCGCCGAGGAATATTGATCCGGCGACTACGACGTCGATGTTTATTATGCCTATGGCTTTGCAGTGTTCCATTATGCATGACAGCCGGGCGCATTTGTTGTTTGATGATCGTTTGTCGGGGAATACGGCGTTTGAGCCTTTGACTACGCCCATGACGTTTGCCAGCACGTTTGATGTGGCCCATGGTGAGCCGCCTTTGTTTGTGTAGGGTTTGTTTCCTTCAATTGTGTCGTCGGGGGCTATTTCGTAGAGTGTTTTGTGGTTGCCTCCGATGACGCGTGATTCGGGGATTATGCGTGTGACCCATTGTTCGAAGTCGCCGTATTTTATGCGTTCTGTTTTTTGGGCTGACAGGGGCGATGCGGCGATCAGTGTTGTTAATATTGCTGTGACAATCTTTTTCATGGGTGCAAATTTAGTGATTTTTTGACAATTTGTTTGTTTTTGTTGTGTTTTTGTTGTCGTGGGGTGGTTTATTGTATTATTCTGTGGAGTTGTTTTATGTGGTTGTTGGCGTCGATGAGTCGTTGTTGTGGTATTTTGCCTTGTTTGACGGCGTCGACGATTATGTTGAT
>JAXJVW010000207.1:0-18882 GCA_036308365.1 Muribaculaceae bacterium | reverse complement strand
GGTCAATATAGCGTATGTTCAGGCCTGCTGTTTCGTTAGCGTTGGCGTTAACATTCTGAGCGGGCTGCTGGTTGTTGCAAGATGTTGACAGAAGCACTGATGCGAAAAATATCATCGCTCCTCCCACGTAAGCTAATTTCTTCATGTGTGATGTTATAGCGGTTAAAATGTTATTATTTCTTTTTGTCGGCATGTTTTTTCGTCAGGTTCACCACATCGTGGGCGTGTCCTTCGGGGAACTTTCCCCCCTTGACCAGCAGAACCTTGAAAGCCATAAGAATAATCCCGGCGAGCAACAAAAGCACGGTTACGATGATTACAATCAGGGTTTTCATGACGATAAAACTTTATTTCTATGCAAATTTAATAAGATTATTGAAAATAATTGCAACTTCTCATTTTTTTTTGTAATTTAGTATCGTTAAAATTAACGTTTTAACATTGTTTTATATTAACGTCGAAAAATTTAAGTACCTTTAAAACATAATCACTAATGGAAGTAAAAGATCTGCAACCTAAACTGGTGTTCGAAATCTTTGATGAGATTACCAAAGTTCCCCGTCCTTCGAAGAAGGAGGAGAAAATACGCCAATATCTTCTCGACTTTGCCGCAAAACATAACATAGCCGCCAAAACCGACGCCGTGGGCAACGTGGTGCTCTCTAAGCCCGCTACCCCCGGTCATGAGGATGCCCCAACTGTTATAATGCAGGGCCACATGGACATGGTGTGCGAATCAAACCATAAAGACTTCGACTTCGAAAACACTCCAATCAAAACTATTGTGGATGGTGAGTGGGTGCGTGCCGACGGAACTACTCTCGGTGCCGACAACGGAATCGGAGTGGCCGCTTCTCTGGCTGCGCTGATCGATCCCGACCTCGTTCACGGTCCGCTTGAAGTTCTCGTAACTGTTGATGAAGAGACTGGCATGACCGGTGCTTTCGGTTTGAAATCCGACATGATCACCGGCAAAATTTTAATCAACCTCGATTCTGAGGATGACGCCGAACTCTATGTTGGTTGCGCCGGAGGTGTTGACACAACTTGCACATTTGAATACAAACGCTCAATCGCTCCCACCGATTTCCACTATTTCAAAATCGACGTAGCTAACGGTTTGGGCGGACACTCAGGTGGTGACATCCATCTCGGTCGTGCCAATGCAAACAAGGTTCTCGCGCGATTCATCTGGAATCTGTCGCAGAAATTCGAGGTGGCCCTGGTTGAATTTGACGGCGGTAACCTCCGCAATGCCATTGCCCGCGCGGCCCACGCAATCATCGGTGTGCCTGAAAAACATAAAGAAGATGTCCGCATTGAACTCAACAACTATGTGGCTGTCATCGAAAACGAATACAAAGGTGTTGAACCCACACTGACAATCGATCTCGAGTCAGAGGACAAACCCGAATTCTGCATCGACGAAACAACTTCTTCAAATATCATCACCGCTCTTTACTGCGCTCCTCACGGAGTGGTTTCAATGAGCCGCGAACTGGAAGGACTGGTTGAGACATCAACCAACCTCGCATCGGTTAAAATGAAACCCGACAACAAAGTGCTTGTCACCACAAGCCAGCGTAGCTCGGTTGAATCACGCAAGTGGGACATCGCACATCAGGTGGAGGCTGTGTTCCGTCTGGCAGGGGCCAAGGTTACTCACGGCGACGGCTATCCCGGATGGCAGCCCGACCTGAATTCACGTATCCTGAAAATCGCGAGCGAATCATGGGAAGAACTCTATGGCCAGAAACCTGCCATCAAGGCTATCCACGCAGGTTTGGAATGCGGTTTGTTCAAATCGGTTTATCCTGAACTGGACATGGTGTCATTCGGCCCGACTCTCCGTGACGTTCACTCTCCTTCTGAGAGAATGCACATTCCCGCTGTTGAACGATTCTGGCAGGAACTGCGTCGAGTGCTCACTAAAGTAGGTGAAATTAAAGAATAATAACTGCGAGGATTCCCCACTGACAACCCCAGGTGGTCGCAGAAGGGAATACTCCAAGTGATTAACTCGAATAGTAATGAGGATGGTGTGACATAAGATTTCAGATTTCATACCATCCTCTTTTTATTATCAATGTTCATGCGTTCCACCATATTCCTTTGTTTGTCAGTGGCGACGGTTGCAGTTGCCGCCGGACAGGACCATTATGAAATCTATCCCGATCAGGTGGAGCGTGAACTTGATTCGCTGTTCCACTCGTCGCCACTGATCTATTTGCAAATCGACGCCTACAGGTTGACTGACCATGACATCGGTCGGTTCGCCAAACGGTTCGACATTGACTATGCCGCAGTGAAGGCAATCATTGAAATCGAGACCGGGAAAACCCACAGCGGCCTCTATGACATGGGATGCCCGCTGATTAATTTTGACTCAACATTGTTCTCCAAGCGGCTGGCCCGGACCGGGGTGAATATGTCGGCGGTCAGAAAACGTTATCCTGAGGTGTTCGCCCGACCGAATATTCAAAAATATGGTTCATATCAGAGGGCGCAGCAGGCGAGACTCGACCAGGCCCGACAGATCAATGACCGGCTGGCCGTTGAATGCACGTTCTGGGGCATGTTTCAGATCGCCGGGTTCAACTGGCGCAAATGCGGTGTTGACAGTGTGGAAGATTTTGTGGAACTCATGGGACGGAGCGAACGCGACCAATTGCAAATGTTCGGCGTTTTCCTTAACAGCAGCGGGATGCTTGATTATGTCAGAAACCGCCAATGGGACAAATTCGCAAGGGCTTACAACGGACCGAAATATAAGGCGAAGGGTTATGACAAGAGGCTTCTGGCAGCCTACAACAAGTTTAAGAGTGTGGTTAAATCAAATTCAGATTGAGCGGATTCATAAAATAGATTCTTATTCATGACAGAGATTCTAAACCAATATCACATGGCCGGAGTGGTCATAGGTGTGCTCACATTTTTAATCATCGGGATGTTCCATCCCATAGTAATCAAGGCGGAATATTATTTCGGTACGCGTTGCTGGTGGTGGTTTCTGCTTTTGGGAATAGTGGCGTGCGTCATGTCGTTCATTGTTGATGACATTGCCGTTTCTGCATTGCTCGGGGTGTTGGGATTCTCATCATTCTGGAGCATCGGTGAGATTTTCGAGCAGAAAAAAAGGGTAGAGAAAGGATGGTTCCCGGCAAATCCTAAAAGAAAAAAAGGGTAGAGAAGGGGTGGTTTCTGAAAAATCCTGACAGAAAAAAGGGAAGCCGGGGATAACAGAAACTCACAGGGCCAAGTATGGCTAATAGTTGATAGATAAGACTATTTCTGACCTGATTACTCCACGATTGCAGTCCTTAGTCACCGCAAGATTATATAATAATAAATAAAGGAGAACTGCATCAGAAAGTGTTGTCCTTGCGGAACTGACTCGGTGATTTTCCGGTGTTGTGTTTGAAAAATTTGCCGAAGAATGACTGATTGGCGAAATTCAGCGTCTCGCTGATTTCCTGTATACTCATGTCGGTGTTGACCAGCAGGCGTTTAGCTTCCAGAACAACGTATGAGTCAATCCATGATCCGGCGGTGCGTCCGCTTATCTCTTTTACGAGGGCCGACAAATGTTTGGTTGAAATGCACAGGTCGCGCGCATAGTCGCTCAGAGTGCGTTGATGGCGAAATTTCTCCTCTACAAGCACAATGAAACGATAGAAAATATCCTCGGCCCGGCTACGTTTTATCGACGCCGGAGTTGACAGCTGAAGTTTACGAATGTAAAGCGAAAGGGTCTCGATTGTTATTGCTTCGCACAAGTTGGTGACTATCAAACGATTGTAAGTGCTTTGGCGTTCCGAGAGTTTGTTTCTCAGAATGTCGCGGAACAATATCTGGTTTTGCAGATCCTTGTCGGTAATCTCAATTATGGGGTTCTCGGAGAAGACCTTGTAGCAGATTAGAATACGCGACAACAGCGGCAGCGATGTCTCCAGCGAATTGATCGTGGTGTTTATCGCGAAACCTTCAAAGTCATCTGATTCCTTGTAGGCGCTGATGCTGTGGCCAGGCACCATAACCATCAGTGTTGATGGCTTAAGGACCATTTCACGCAGGTCGACTGTGATGGAAACAGACCCTTTCAGGCACACTATCGACCATATTGATGAGGTGGTGATCGGAAATTCGTAATCAGGCAAAGAGTTCAGGTTATCGACCACCACGATAGGATTGTTGCGTAGTGGCAATGTGCGTTGGCTCCACACCTCATTAGGAAAATTTATCATGACTTTAGCGGTTGCGGCGTGTTGTTGTTTGATGAAAAGATGAATCAGGTGGGTGGCGTATTCCATCCCACCTGATTCGTCGGTTTATTTGTTAACGGCCTGATTCCTTGACCATTTTAAGCAGTTGGTCGTTGAAATCGGAGATTGACATGAGTTTGTCGACGGTCAGATGCATGCGGTAGCGCCAGTAGTGACGTGAATTGGCGGGCACATTGATCTGTTCTTCCAACGGATTGACGCGTCGGTAGTTACCGTTGATCGAGAGATAGTCCTGCAGCGGGATGATGCAGAGCATTGAGGGCGACTTGAGATGCAGGTCGACGATACGCTCGCAAATCCATGGCTCGGCGAAGTAGGGGGCGTCGCCATGTTCGTGGAGGACATTGTTGTAGAAATGTTGGGTTTTCTCGCGGTTTTCCTCCCACCATTGTCTGATTCCGCCCATGTCGTGGGTCGATGTGGTGCAGACGGAGAAGTAGGGGTAGCTCCATGTGTTTCCGAATTCGGCTTTGGGATCTTTGGGCATGCGCTGAATCTCGAGCGAGAGAATTTCAAGCTGATTCATCACCGCGGGAACACAGTCGGGGATCATGCCGAGGTCCTCGGCGCAAGTGAGCATGTCGGTGGCATCTATCAGCGGGGGAAGTTTCCACATTGCTTTGCCATACCAGAAATCGTTGTGACGACGATAGAAGAAGTCGTTGTAGAGCCTGTCGAAACACCATTTCTCATAGTCGTTGAGTGAGCGGTAGGTGTAGGTGAACTGAGCTGAGATTCGCGGATGGTATTTACCTTTTTCAACCGGATCTTCAATGAACAGAACATTGTCGACGAGGCCTACGAGGGCGTCGCAGATGCGGCTGTTTTTGTCGTTGATTTCCTGTGTGCCGAAGTAATCAGCGATTTTGCGCTGTGTGTCGAACTCAGGTTTGAGTGCATAGCGTCCGCCACCAATCGGGTTGAGGAACCGTTCCCTTACTTCGTCGGTGAATTCTCCGAAGTAGTCGCCCAGGAACCAGTCCATGATGTAGGGCTTGGTGTGGAGGTCAACGTTGATCCAGAAGTCGTAGCTGTTACGTAGTTCGTCGGCGGTGAAGGGTAGGGCGGGATTGAAAACGCCGAGCAGACCGTGGAGGGCATCCATGGGAATCTGCCATATGCGGAAGAATCCGAGCACGTGGTCAATGCGGTAGGCATCGAAGTATTCGCTCATTTTCTTGAAGCGTGATTTCCACCATTGGAAACCGTCGCGGTTCATCTCTTCCCAGTTGTAGGTGGGGAAGCCCCAGTTCTGTCCGAGCACGGAGAAGTCGTCAGGTGGCGCTCCGGCCTGGCATCCGAGGTTGAACAGTCGCGGTGAAATCCAGGCGTCGACGCTGGTGCGTGAAATGCCGATGGGTATGTCGCCTTTTATCGCCACTCCTTTGCTGTGGGCGTAGTCGCGGACATGGCGCATCTGTTTGTCGAGGTGATATTGCTGGTAGAACACGAAGTTGATGTCGTCGCTGTGCTCGGCCATGTAGTTTTTCACTTTCGCCTCATCGTAGGTGGCATATTCGCCCCATTGTGATATTTCGGCTGTTCCGAGGTTGTCGCGGAGCACACAGAAAGCGGCGTAGGGTTCGAGCCAGTAGCGGTTTGTTTCGAGGAATTTGCGGAAATCGTCGGTGGCGATGGTAGCCTTTCCGTTTTCGGCGAATATCTCCTTGGTGTATTCACGTTTGGCGTTGTTCACTTTCTCGTAGTCCACTGTCGCGAGCGAGTTCAGCTCCTTGCGCAATGAATCGTAGTGGGCCATGCGTGATTTATCTGACAGCACACCCATTTCTTCAAGACGGAGATACATGGGGTGGAGTGCGAAGGTTGAGTTGGCGTTGTAGGGGTAGGAGTCAGTCCATGTGTGTGTCATGGTGGTGTCGTTGATAGGGAGAATCTGTATGAAATTCTGACCTGTCAATGCTGCCCAGTCAACCATTTTTTTTATGTCGTAGAAGTCACCTACGCCAAAGTCCTCATCGGAACGGATTGAGAACACTGGTATGGCCACTCCGGCTCCGCGCCATGGTGTTCTGGGGTTGTTGAACCGGAATCCGGTGACCAGTGTGGCCACTTGTTTCAGAGGGGCTTCGATGTTGAAGCGGCGGTTGTCGCCACCTTCCCATGCAACCACCTCGCCGGTAGCTTCCTTGAGGATGATGAATTTATACTCTGTTCCGGCGGGGAGATGGGCCGCGTCGACGTTTGCGCTCCATGTAGGATAGTCGGCGTCGCTCATTATCACTGCCTTTGCGGGGTTCCAGTTACCTAATCCGTCGCAACCGCCGCAGACGGCTACCACTTCGTCGCGCGCCACCATCGGGGCGTCGACTTTTATGTTGATGAATCCGGCGCGCAGACCAACTCTTTTCTCACGGTCGGTCCGCTGGTTCAGACATTCGGTTATAGCTGATGAATAGTAGGGTTTGTCGGCGGGCATATCCTGCCAACGGTCGAAAATGTTGTAGACTTTAGCCGCGCGTCCTTTGTGGAATTTGCGCTGATGGCCCCACTCTTGTTTGATGCTGCCGTTGTCATTGACGATGACGTAGCCATATTCGAACTCTGCCGTGTCATCGGGCAGTTCGAGTTCGAGTTGCCATGTCTGTTCGCCACGAAGCGACATTTTTATTCCGTGTGAGGGATCGCTTTGACCCATTACCGGGAGTGAGCCGGTCAGATACACGGTTTCTCCCCAGGTGGTGTGGTAGTCAACGTTAAAAGTGAACTTCATGTAAGTAGAATATTTAATGATGGTATTTTAGATTTTTATTTTCTGCTATAAAGTTACTACTAAAAATTTGAACAAAGGCCAAATTGTCACTGAAAAATGACAATTTGGCCTTAATTTTATCAAGAGGTTGTTTAAAACTGCGTAAAAGGGCGGTCACGCATGGTCATGTGGCGGGGCCACGGGGTGTCGGTCGGTCATTGGCGGCTGACCGGCTGATGGTTTCATCAGCCACATTTTGATGTGCCGCACGATGTGCAGATGAGGCATCCTTCCTGGTAGACGAGGGTCTCCTGACCGCAGTTCGGGCACTTCTGACCGGTGGCGCTTGTGCCGTTGGGCAGGTATTTTTTGAGCGCACGTTCAACACCCATTTTCCAAGTGTTGATCGACTGGCTGTCGAGTTCGAGGCCCGACACGAGTTTCAGCACCTGGTCGATTGGCATGCCGTAGCGCAGCACTCCGGAAATCAGTTTGGCATAGTTCCAGTATTCGGGATTGAATTTGTCGCTCAAACCCTCGATGGTCGTTTTGTAGCCACGTTTGTTGACGAACTGGAAGTCATAGCGTTTCTCGCCGTTTTCGTTGACGGCTTTAATTATTTTTCCATGTGTCACGGATTTCGGGCAGTAGATGCCGTCGTCGTCGTCGGCCAGACCGGTGAAAATTTCGTAAGGCGCGCCGTCGACCAACCCAACGAAAGCGATCCATTTTTCCTTGTTGTTCTGGAAGCGGACCACGTCGGCTTCGAGTTCGATGGGGCGTTTTATGATGTGCGGACGAATGTCGACAGGCTTCTCTTTCTCCTTTTTGGGGGTTATGCTGACGAGCACTCCTGAGCGTGATCCGTCGCGGTAAACGGTGCATCCTTTGCATCCTGAGCGCCATGCTTCGGCGTAAAGCTCGTTGACAACCTCTTCGGTTACGTCGGCGGGCAGGTTGATGGTGACGGATATTGAGTGGTCGACCCATTTTTGGATTCGTCCCTGCATTCTCACCTTTTCGAGCCAGTCGATGTCGTTGGCAGTGGCACCGCCGTAGGGCGAGCGCTCAACCAGCTGGGTCAGTTCGTCCTCGGTGTAGTCCTGACGCACTTCGATGCCGTTGACTTTCATCCAATCGATGAATTTCGGGTGGTAAACGATGTATTCCTCGAAGGCGTCGCCTGTTTCGTCGACGAAGTCAATGCGCACGTTCTCGTCGTTGGGGTTGACTTTTCTACGACGTTTGTAAACGGGCATGAACACCGGCTCAATGCCGCTTGATGTGCGTGTAAGCAGGCTTGTCGAGCCTGTCGGGGCGATGGTCAGGCAGGCGATGTTTCGTCGGCCATGTTTTTTCATCTTCTCATAGAGCGCCGGGTCGGCTTCTTTGAGGCGGTTTATGTAGGGGTTGTTTTTCTCTCTTTCGGTGTCGTAAATTTCGAATGCTCCTCGTTCGGCAGCCATGTCGGCCGATGAGTTGTAAGCGGCCAGGGCGAGCGTTTTGTGCACTTCCTCTGAGAAGTCGGTAGCCTTTTCGGTCCCATATTTCAGACCCATGGCGGCGATCATGTCGCCTTCAGCGGTTGTTCCCACTCCGGTTCGGCGTCCTTTGAGTGTTTTGGCGCGGATTTTTTCCCAGAGGTGACGTTCGGTTGATTTAACCTCATCGGGTTCGGGATCGGAATCGATTTTGGCTATAATGGTGTCGATTTTCTCCATCTCCAGGTCAATGATGTCATCCATCATTCGCTGTGCTTTGGCCACATGTTTTTTGAAGAGGTCGAAGTCGAAGTAGGCTTTATCTGTGAAAGGGTTGACCACATAGGAGTAGAGGTTGATGGCGAGCAGTCGGCAGCTGTCGTAGGGACACAGCGGAATTTCGCCGCAAGGGTTGGTTGAGATTGTCCGGAAACCGAGGTCGGCGTAGCAGTCGGGGACTGACTCACGTGTGATGGTGTCCCAGAACAGCACACCCGGTTCGGCTGACTTCCATGCGTTGTGGATGATTTTTTTCCACAATGCGGCGGCGTCGACCTCATGGGTTATGGAGGGGTCGGGCACACCCACGGGGAACTGCTGGGTGAATGATTCTCCATTTAGAGCGGCGTTCATGAAAGCGTCGCTGATGCGCACCGAAACATTGGCTCCGGTTACTTTGCCTGACTCCATTTTGGCGTCGATGAACGCCTCGGAGTCGGGGTGGTCGATGCTCACGGTTAGCATAAGCGCCCCGCGACGTCCTCCCTGGGCCACCTCGCGTGTTGAGTTGGAGTAGCGTTCCATGAACGGAACAAGTCCGGTCGATGTCAGCGCTGAATTTTTCACCGGGGTGCCGGCGGGACGCACGTGCGAGAGGTCGTGTCCGACACCGCCGCGACGTTTCATCAGCTGCACCTGCTCCTCATCGATGCGGATGATGCCGCCGTAGGAGTCGGGGGTGCCATCCAGTCCGACCACAAAGCAGTTTGACAGAGAACCAATCTGGTTGTTGTTGCCGATCCCCTGCATGGGGCTTCCTTGCGGAACAATGTACTTGAAGTCTTTCAGGTAGGAAAAGATTTCATCGTGTGACATTGGGTTGGGGTAGCGTTTTTCGATACGCTCGATTTCCGAAGCGATGCGATGGTGCATGTCGTCCGGGGTCAATTCATAAATGTCACCGTTGGAATCCTTCAGGGCATACTTGCTCACCCAAACTTTGGCGGCAAGGTCGTCCCCGCCAAAATACTTCAGCGTGGCATCAAATGACTGGTCAAATGTGTAAGTGGTCGGTTTCACGAGATAGAAGATTAGTAGGATTATAGAATCTGTGTCGCGGAATTTGGAAAAAGTATCGCTCCACGGAATCATATCTGCAAATATCGTCAGAATATTCCTTATCCACAAATAATTTATCTCAAATTTTTGCCAATGTTGATAAGTTTTCCGGTTGTAAAATGTAAGTAGCACGTAATCAATGTATTAGAAATTCACGTTTGTGGAAAAGTTTTCCATTTTGAAAATTTTGTCACTAAAAATAATTGGCTATAAATATAATATTGTGTATCTTTGCGACGCTAACTCAGGTGTGGCTCCTTATTCTTGAGAAAGTGATGTGGCCACATCGTAATACATGAATTTTATGACAATTGACAATTATTGGAAACAGCGTGCCACGGTCAGAACTTTTTTGGATAAAGAAGTTCCTGAGTCGCTGCTTGTTGATTTGCTTGACAAGGCATCGCATGCACCCACCACGGGAAACATGCAGCTCTACAGTGTTGTTGTGACTCGCGATGCCGACCGCAAACAGTTGCTTTCGCCGGCGCATTTCGGTCAGCCCTCGGTGACATCGGCATCGGTAGTGCTCACATTCTGTGCCGACTACAACCGTTTCGTAAAATGGTGTGAGCAACGCAACGCTGTTCCGGGCTATAACAATTTCCAGTCATTTATCACCGCCGTACTCGACACGGCACTGTTCGCCCAGCAGTTCAATACGGTGGCTGAGATGGCCGGTCTGGGATGCTGCTACCTGGGCACAACCACCTACAACGCCCCTCAGATCGCCGAAATTCTGAAACTGCCTAAAATGGTAGTTCCGGTGACAACTCTGGCCGTTGGCTATCCTGCTAACTCCGCCGAAACTCCCGGGGTGGGGCGCCTGCCCGTCAGCGGTTTGATCCATAACGAAACTTATGTCGATTACACACCGGAATCAATCAACGATATATATAAGGAGAAAGAGGACCGCGATGACAGCCGTCGATTTGTTAAGGAGAACGGCAAGCAGACGTTGGCCCAGGTGTTTACCGATGTCCGCTACACCAAAGAAGCATGTGAACACTTCTCGCAGATCTACCGCGATTTCATCATCAGCCAAGGCTTTTAACTGTGCACACCCCCCCAATAATGGAGTATGGCAAAATGTGACATGCTCACATAACAACCATAACAGAAGCATAACCGCCCGCATCAAACTAATACTGATGCGGGCGGTTACGTTTAGTTTCTCGATATGCTGATGACTATTTGCTGAGTTTCTTCATCAGGTGTTTGGTGGCACCGATGAGCTGGTCATCGATACCTTTCATGACATTTTCAGGCGTGTTGTAGATTATCACGTCTGGAGTAAGCTGTTTGTTCTCTAACTGTTGACCATTCATGTCGAGCGAGGTCACCTGGGGAATGCCGAACACCAGCGACGGATCGATCTGGGTTTCCCACCACACCGCTGTCATGGTTCCGGGAACAGGTGCGCCAACAACGTCACCTATTTTAAGCGACTGGTAAACGAACGGGGTGCCGTGGGCGTCGCTGTAGTTGCTTTCGTTGACAAGCATCACTGATGGTTTGGTCCATTGTGAGAAGGGTTCTGAACCGATGTAATGGCCTCGTGGGGTGAAGCGAACGTACTCCTGTCCGTTGAGCAGGATGGCTATGTCGTTGTGCAGCCATCCGCCACCGTTGTAGCGGGTGTCAACAACAACGGCCTCGCAGTTGCGGTATTTGCCGAGGAGTTTGTCGTAGACATCGCGGAAGCTCGGGCTGTCCATGCCACGCACATGAACATAGCCTATGCGGCCTCCCGACACACTGTCGACCACTGCCGCGTTGCGTTCAATCCAGCGGTTGTAGAGCATCTGTGACATTTTGGCCGAGGTGACCGGTTTGACGAACACTACCTCGCTTTTGCCGTCGGCGCGGGTGATTCCCAATTTGATTTTTTTGCCTGCTTTACCTTCGAGCAGTTCATTGAAGTCGTGGCCGGCCTTGATGTCGACACCATCAATCATCGTGATGATGTCGCCTTTGCGGGCGTTGACTTTTTTTGACGCCATGGGGCTCTGTTTGAGAACTTCGGCAATTTTCAGTCCGTCGGCTGTGTGCGACTCGTCAAAGAACACAGCCAGACTGGCTGTAGGAAGGGCCTTGGCCGACGTTCTGGCCGACGCACCGGTGTGTGATGCGTTGAGTTCTCCGAGGAGTTCCGACAACATTTCCGCGAAATCCTGATTGTTGTTGATGTAGGGGAGGAATTTGGCATATTCCTTTCCGTAGAAATCCCAATCGGTTCCATGCAGATTCACATCGTGGAACTTGTCCTTGACCTGTTGCCAGGCATGATGGTAGATGTACTCACGTTCCTGGGCGGGGCGGCGGGTGTATTCAGCCTCGAATTTAACCGGTGTGGTTTTGCCTGAGCTGAGGTTGATTTTCTTTATTCCTGAATTAGTCAGAATGAATAAGTTCTCCCCCTTTTTATCATGAGTGATGCCCCATCCGCTCAGGTCTTTTGACAGCACGGTGACTTCATCCTCGAGGATGTCGCGCTGATAAAGCGACCGTCCGTCGGGACTGTTGGCCACGTAATAGAATTTATCGCCATCGTTGTTGAGGAAGTAGTCGCCGGTGAATGCCGATGCCGGAGTGAGGCGCGCCATTCTGTATTTTCGGTTGTCGAAATCGAATTCCAGCGGCTCCACTTTTTCCTGTTCCTTGTCGGCTGAGTCGGTTTTGTCGGCTTCTTTTTTATCTTTTTTCTTTTTTGATGATTTGTCGTTATCTTTATCTTTTTTCGCTTTTTCGTCAGCCTTGTCGGCGAGTTCGCGTTCTTCTTTGTTCATGCAGAACCGATCCCACGCCTCGCCATCGAGAAACATTATCATTACATCGGTTTCGTTGCCCCAGCTGCCATGGCTCTTGTAGCCATACTTGCCGGTTTTCCAGGTGACGGCTTTTCCTCCGAGAACCCATTTTGCACCGCTGTCGGAGTAGCCGCTTTCGGTCAGGTCGATCACCTTTGAACCGTCGGCACTGACCACGGCTATGTCAGAATTGTTCCATCCGCCCACACCGATGTAGTCTACCAGAAGCCATCTGCTGTCAGGGCTCCATTGGAACGACACGTCGCCGTCGGAGTAGGAATAGTTGTATTTCCCATCCAGGGCTGTGTTGACTTTTTTAGTCTTGAGGTCGATCACACGTAGTTCTGTTCGGTCTTCAAGAAAGGCCACCTTTGTTCCGTCGGGACTGAAAATGGGTTGAAACGCTGTCTTTTCAGAGCGGTAAAGCGGTTTCTCCACAATCTCCGCGGCGTAAAGCATATCATTTTCTTCAGGATTGGCTATTTCGGCCTGGAAAAGTTGCCACATGCCATCGCGTTCGCTGTCGTAGACGATGCTTCGTCCGTCGGGGGCGAATGTCACACAGCGTTCCTGCGACGGGGTGTCGGTGATGCGGCGTGTGGTTTCATATTCGACTGATGTTATGTAGACATCGCCCCGGAGGGTGAATGCCACGGTTTTACCGTCGGGTGACACGGCGAAATCGTCTGCGCCTGAGCGTTTGGCCGATTTCTGGCGGGGTGAGGCATATTCATCCATCACTATGTTCACGTTCACCTTGCGTGGTTCCGTGGCTTCGGTCATGGTGTAGAGCTCGCCGTCGTAGCTGAATGCGAGGATGCCGTTGTTGCTGACTGAAAGGGATCGCACCGGATGCTTGGTGAAGTTGGTGAGTTTCTTTTTCTCCTTGCCGTTGACAGTGGCGTGGTAGATGTTGAGGGTGCCGTCCTCCTCGCTGACGAAATAGTAAGAACCGTCGGAGCCCCACACGGGGTTGAGGTCATGCCCGTTGAAGTCGGTCAGTTTTGAAAATTTTCCCTCGTTGATAAGCCATATGTCGGCCGTTGATGATGAGCGCTCATGCTTACGGAATTGATTCTCAAAACCTTTGATGTCCTGAAACAATATTTTCCCGTCGGGGGAAACGGATGCGGTGCGCATAGGCCAGGAATAGAGCATGGTCGGCCGATTTCCGTTGGTGCCAACGGTGTAGACTTGCGACTGGAATGCCCCCTGAGCAGCCTTTGCTGAAGGAAAGAGGCGCGAAGAGAACATTATGGTCGAGTCGTTGAGAAACGCAAGCGGAGTTTCGGCGGCCGAGTTTGTGGTGAGTCTTCGCGGAGCGCCCCCTTTGGAGTCGACAATGAAAATGTCGGCCGATCCTTCTCGGTCGCTTGCGAAAGAAATCTGTTTTCCGTCGGGGCTCCACACCGGAGTGGAGTTGTAGGATTCCCCTTGGGTTATCTGACGTGCGTCCCCACCTGACGAGGCAACAGTGAATATGTTCCCTTTGTAGCAGAATGCGATTGTTTTACCGTCGGGTGAAATTGCGCTTTTGCGTAACCACAGAGGCGATGCCTGGCCTGCGATTATGACCGACGCGAGGAGTGTGATTGAAATTATACCTTTTTTCATTGATAAAAATATGTGATGAGTTACGAATAATCGGAATTGCGAGGGTAACCCGTTGTCAATAAGAACTATGGAAATTACCGTCGTTGGGTCATTAAATGACAGTGACGTTTGATATTCAAGAGATAAAGTTAATAAAAAAGTTGCAAAAAATAGATGATTAATTTTAAATCATTCATAATTTTTTATAACTTTGTGTTATAAAACATAAGTTTATAACAAATATACTTGATTGATACTATAGTTTTGGTAACAAAATTACCGTTTCTTGGGTATAGCAACACTGTAAAACAGGATGATTAAAAGCGTAATTGAGAAAGTTATAAGTGACGACTTGGCCGGCCTATGGAACATACTGGATTCAGATGAAAAACGAAAGATTGTCGAGGCGTTCAGCATTCAGAATTTCAAAAAAAACCAGATCATATATGCCGAAAAAGAAGCTCCTGAGTACCTGTGGTGCTTGCTCAAGGGTAAGGTGAAACTCTACAAGGATGGTCTGGGAGGACGTCCGCAGATTCTTCGTCTGATACGTCCGGTGCAGTATTTCGGTTACAGGGCTTATTTCGCCGATGAGCCATATGTTTCTTCGGCTGCCGCTTTCGAACCGTCGACGTTAGGTTGTTTGCCTATGTCGCTGGTGTCGGAAATGATCACCAACAACAATCAGCTCGCTTGGTTTTTCATTCATGAGCTGTCGCGAAACTTAGGTAGTTCCGACACTAAGATCATCAATCTGACACAGAAGCATATACGTGGCCGTCTGGCCGAGGCTCTGATTCTGCTACGCGAAAATTATGGCTACGAGGATGATAATTCAACACTCAACATTTATATGGCGCGTGAGGATCTGGCCAATCTGTCGAACATGACCACATCAAACGCAATCAGAACGCTTTCGGGTTTTGTCAACGAGAAAATAATCACTGTCGACGGACGCCGCATTTGCATCCTTAATGAACCGATGCTCCGTAAGATTTCAAAATTCGGCTAAATACTGAACGAAGCTGACAAGATAAAACAAGGGCGCCTGGCTGTGATGCCATAGGCGCCCTTGACAATGTTTTGGGGCTGAGCGGAGTGTCAGTTGGTGAGTGCCTTCAACTCTTCACGCCTTTTTTCGTAGGCTTCTTTACTGAGTTCCCGTTGCTGCGGGGCAAGTATGCGCACGGCGTCGAGCGATACGTAGCGGTTGCCGTTGCCGAATGTCAGCGGGAAGACCTCACGTTTCCGCTCCACAGCCCGGTTGCACGCTTTGGCACGCATGTCAGGCTCGGTGGGGAGCAGGTTGGCGGGGATATCTTTGACGGTAACTGCGTTGACATGTGACACGGGAGGATACCCCAGAACGGTCCACATGGTCATCGCCTCCACCGGTTCGCCCGCTTTCCTTCCCTCGATTACGATTGAAGCAGCCGAGGAGGCGCGTGGAATGAAATCCTGGTCGACGAGCCATTTTTCGTCGCTGTCGGTGTAGTCACGTCCTATAAGAGAGTGGTAGTAGCGGCATGAGAGGGTTTCGGTGAACAGCTCCGGGGTTATGTTGTGCTCGGTTATCGCTTGTTCAAGTTGCTCACGGGCGTTTTTCTCTCGGATGTAGCCGTAGCCGCACCCGTCTTGACCGCAATATGAGTAGTTTGCACGGAACAAAATTCCAGAGGGCTCATCCTCAAGCTGGAATTTGCGGAATGAATGGTCGTCGGTTTCATAGTAGGCCGCCTTGCCGTCGCAGTCAATCACGCCGAAGTTAGTTTGAACACCCATCGGTTTGGGCAGGGTGGTCAGCATCTGCTCGAAATCAGCCAGTGTTTGGCAGCGCTCCAAAGCCATGCGCATCAAAATTCCCTCACGGTCAGCGAGTTTGCATGTGTCGGGCATCAGGTTATACGATGCGGTGTTCATGATGGCGAATCCGGAGTCGTTCATCCCTGTCCATGCCTGAGTGAGCAAAGAGTCGCCCCCGTTGAACAGGGCCACGAACCCAAGCAGGGAGTCGCGTGGCTCCACGCGTGACACAAAATTGTGTTCCGTGCCGGTGTCACGATGTTTCCACATCAGCGGACGGCCGTCGCGGGTGAGTTTTCCACTTACTATCGCCGATGTGCAGGGATAGCAGATGTTAAAACAGAGCAGGGCTGCGATAAAGAGAATGATTTTTTTCATGATCTGATTTGTTTTTGACAAAAATACGAAAAGAATCCGGTTTTTTCATCTTTCGGGCAGATTATTTCGCCATCCGCAGGTGGTGGCGACACGGTCAAGTGACGATTCCGAACCATTAAATGAGGTTAAAAATGACATGTGCTAAAGGTTGAAGAAGTTGTGTCGAAACCTGCTTCACAGGCGGGTTTAGGTAAAATTAACACAGATCAGCACCATCCCCGCTTTAGTTAAATTAACAGTTTAGATTTGGCTAAATGGTTGAATATTAGTATCTTTGCATCGGTTTTAGAGAAAACCTCACAATGAAGAGTCATTGTGGAGCCGAAACTCGGCGAAGGGCGGACGACCGTCCGTGAGAGTGCGACCTGTGTCAGGTGATCACTCCGGGGACGGACTTCGGTCCTTATTGATAACATTAAATTTTAGTAATGAAGAAAAAAATTATGCTCTTTGTGAGCGTGGTGATTCTCATGATTTTTTCCTCATCGTTCGCCATCGAGGGAACAGTGGCCAAAGTGGGTTCACTTGCCCCTGATGTTGAAATGCTCAACGATGATGATTCCTCATCCATTGAGGATTATCGTGGAAAATACCTCCTTCTTACATTCTGGTCGTCAACTGATGGCCGTTCACGATTAAAGTGTAACCAATACAATTCATTTTTCAAACGCCAATCACAGAAGGAAGGGGAGAATCAAGTGGAATTCGTAGCGGTCAATTTTGACAAAAACAAAGTTCTTTTCGACGAACTCGTGCGCTATGATAACCTTATCCCGGGCTCACAATATTATGTAAGTGAGAAAGAATTTAAGCAGATTTCAAGAGCTTATAATCTTTTTAATGGCTTAAAAAGCTATTTGATTGATCCTTCAGGCAGAATCGTCATGGTTAATCCTGATGAGAGTCAATTGACCAAAATTATGAGTAACTGATAAAAAAGGTGTATCGTAAATTGATTTTACGTTGCACCTTTTTTTATATTGAACTCATTTACAAATGTGGGGAGGAGCGTGGCCTGAATGTTGTGGATTATGACGTGGTGAGGATGAGTATGAAATAGAAGAACAGCAACACGAATCCCAAGGCCACGGAGAGGAATCCCCAGGTTTTAGCTTTGTTGGAATTTTCAATGGCACCGTTGATGTCACCGCTATTCCAGCAGGAGTCGACTTTTGAAGCGTATATGATTGAAACCACCCCTAATGGCAGACAGCACATCAATGTTGCCACAATCCCCAGCCATAGGTAGCTGTTGGGTCTGTCCACTTCCTGATTGTAGTTGCGGCTGTTGGGGTTGTTGTAGTGAACGTATGATTTATGGTTGTTATATTGGTTGTTATATTGGTTGTTGCCGCCGTAGCCGGTCGGGGGCTGAGGAGGCGATGGGGGCATGTTGGTTTGTCCCGGAGCGCTGTAGTTGCCGAATATATGTGCTAACTCCGGAAGAGATCCGGCGGGAGCCCAGCGTAACATTCCATCGCGCCAAACCATGGTTGACGGATTGATTCCGGCAGATTGCAAACTGGATTGCTCTACGGGTCCGATTTGTTGACCTTGACTATTGATATAGAAAAATTGTGCCATTTTCAATTTTTTATGTTTTTATAATATGGAAGAAGATGTCCACGGTATTGATTCAGCATATGACATGGGCATGAACTCCGAAGTGTGTGGTTGGTCATGATCCAGGGAGTGTGAATCCAATGGTCGTGTAAAGATATGACTATTTTTTCAAGTTTACAAATAAACATGCCCTTTGAGTGACTTTTTCTTGTTTTTTTCTTTGTTTGACGTTCAGAAACCAGTGACAATGGCCTGTCAACGGAATATATGTTATCCTGGCACCGGGAATCTCATGAGCTGACGGACACAAAAAAAGCTGTGCGGGTGACACAGCTTTTTTTGTGGATGATAGCCTGACCTTATTTTTTAGCATCAAGATCTTTCAGCAGGGTTTCAACGGCTGTTTTGAGCTGGATGTCATCGCCATTGATCACATTGGCGGGGTTGGTGGGCACCATGACATCGGGCTCCAGCTGTGAGTTCTCGAGGTAGTTTCCTTCGGCTGTTTTGTAACCTACCACGGGAATACCGAACACCATCGACGGATCCTGCATGGTCACCCAGTTAACCGAGGTCATGGTTCCGGGAACGGGCATGCCGACGAGTTTGCCGAGGCCCATGGTTTTATAGACCCAGGGTGTGCCGTGGGCGTTGCTGTAGCAAGCCTCGCACTGAACCATGATGCTTGGTTTGTTCCAACGACGCGAGGGCATGTCGCATGTTTCTTTGCCGCGTACAACCTGGGTGAGATACTTCTTGCCGCTGAAGAACACTTCAATATCTTCATGGAGACGGCCACCACCGTTGTGACGGATGTCGATGACAATTCCTTCGCGGTCGTTGTATTTGCCGAGTACGTCAGCGTAAACCGGACGGTAGGAGCCGTCGTTCATCTGTTTGATGTGGACATAGCCCAGACGTCC
>JAXJVW010000206.1:0-3676 GCA_036308365.1 Muribaculaceae bacterium | reverse complement strand
GACCACACGTTCTGGACACGTGGCAAAGTGCAGATGAAAAACTACTTCGCCCCATCCGGAACAGTCTCCTTCGGAACAGAACTGTCGGCCTATCTCTCAACCCGCAAACTGCTCCCCACCTACGACCAGTCGATTGTTGCAGCACAACCCTTCAACCCCACCCCGTCGTCCTACAACTCATTCAACAGCCGCATGAGAGCCAACTCCTACGTCACCGCCGGAGTAGTGCCCGTGTGCAAACTCAACGACAACCTGCAGCTGCGTGGAACATTCCATTGTTTCATGCCGCTCCAAGCCATAAAAATGAACCCCAACGGCACCCCCTACTACGGCAACTGGTTCGCCGACCCCGCTTTCTTCGGCGAAATCTCTGCCGTCTACGACTTCCGCTTCGCCAAACTCTCGCTCTACGGAAACTACACCGAATCATCATCGCGCAACTGGAACGCCGGAGTGTCGTTTGGACTCTTCTTCCTCGCCCCAACTTTCTGAACAATAGCGCAGCAGGCACCCCCGCGCCACATATTTCACAACGAATCAACCCCATCACCCTCATGAAAAGATTATCAATCACCCTGTCGCTGATATGCACCATTACCCTCAGCCTCCTGTCACAGACCGCCGCCGACGCCTGCACTAGCATAATGGTTGGCCGAGGAGCCTCAGCCGACGGTTCAGTCATGACAAGCCACACGTGCGATTCATGGTATCGCACGTGGATGGTGCCTCAACCCGCCGCCGACTACCCCTCTGACACCACAATGGCAATTTACCGCGGACGAATGCACACGGCGTCACCCTCCGACATCACCGGCACGGAAACAGCCGGAACAATACCCCAGGCCAGCCACACATTCCGCTATCTCGACACCGCCTATCCCTCAATCAACGAACATCAGTTAGCTATGGGCGAAACAACCTACAGCGGACGCGACACAATGGTCAACACCAAAGGGATGTTCATGATCGAGGAACTGCAACGTGTGGCCCTGCAGCGTTGCAAAACAGCACGAGAAGCCATCTCGCTCATGGGCGACCTGATCAAACGCTACGGCTACGGCGACAGCGGTGAGGCCCTGACAATCGCCGACCCACGCGAAGTGTGGTTGTTCGAAGTTCAAGGCGAAGGCCCCGACAAAATCGGAGGTGTGTGGGCAGCCGCGCGCATCCCCGACGACCACATAGCCGTGTCGGCCAACATCAGCCGCATCGGCAAAATCGACTTCAACGACCCCGACCGCTTCATGACCTCAGGAAACCTCAAAGAGGTTGCCCTGCGCATGGGACTGTGGGACGGCAAAGAAGAATTCTCGTTCTGGAAAGCCTTCAGTGGCGGAAACTATCTCAAAGAACCCAAAAACTACAGCGTACGCGAACTCTACATAATGCAACAGCTGGCCCCGTCGGCCCTCCTCAACGACTCAATGGAGGAACTCCCCCTGAGCATCAAGCCCGAACGAAAACTGACCGTAGACGATGTTTCCGATCTGCTCGCATCATACTATGAAGGCACCGACCTCAACCTGAGCGCACGCCTCAAAGTCAAAAACCCCGCAAAAAAAGGTAAGCAGAAAAACGATCCCCAGCTCCCTGACTCAGTGGTCAGCGACCGAGCCAACCCATGGATGCGGCCCGACGAAATAGCCATCTACGAAGCCCTCGGCGACAGCGCCATGCACAACATCCGCACGGTGTCCGTGTCGTGGTGTGCCTACTCAACCGTCATCCAATGCCGAAGCTGGCTCCCCGACGCCGTCGGTGGCGTGGTGTGGGTGGCCCTCGACAACCCCGGACAGTCACCCCGCTTCCCCATCTTCGCCGGCAACACAGCAGTTCCCTCACTGCTCCGTGTGTGCGGCCAACACTCACGCCGCGACGACTCCGCACTATGGCATTTCCGCGAACCTAACAGACTCGCCACCGTACGGTGGGGAAAAGCCCGCAAAATCATGGAACCCGCCCGGAAACACTTCCAGGAAAAAGGCTCATTGGAACTCCCCCTGATCGAGTCGGAATATGTCAGACTGTCGAACCAAGGAGAAACCCAAAAAGCCACCGATCTGCTCAACAACTACTCAGCCGACTTTTTCGGTGCCACCATCCACAGGTGGGACGAGATAAACAACCAGCTCTGGTACGACAACTGGAAAGGATTCTGACAAAACCTTCACACCCCACACAACACTGTCTCCGAAACCCTTGCGCACCATTTTCACGAATGTGTTGAAAACCAAACAGGCAAACCTGCGCCAAATGATTGTTTAAAATTTTTAAACAATTACCCGAAACAGCTCAAAATTTCAATCTTATTACAAAAGAGTAAAAAAATAAATAAGACTGATAATGCCTGTAAACTTTTTCACCATGCATGCGTTTTACTTTCACATCAAGCGAAACAAAACATCATATTAACAAGCTAACACACTCTGCACAATGATTTCAAAGAAGAGCATCGACTACATTTACAAAAAGCACTGTAATCGTCCTGAATCGCCCGACTGCCTCGATATTATCCTGCTTTTTGAAGGAGCACACCCCTCACATGGCATTGAAATCGACGGTGACAACCTCATCATCTCATCCGTCCCCGAATGGTCGCCATTCCGCTCTATTCCATTGAACAACATCCACGCCATCGTGGACTTCGAGGAAACCGTAGCCGTAGTGCTCCCCCGTTCAATCATTTTCCTCAGCAAAGTCAACAACAAAATAAACGTCCACATTAAAGACGAAAAAACCAGCTTCATGGAACGCATGCGCAACATCCTCTGCAAAAACGCCGCGCTCTGAATTTAGCGGCCCTCGTTCCCCGCTCCCTCTCCCCTCGGCGCAGCCGACCAACCCACCCTCCACCTCATTATCGCATGGACCTCATCACCTCTGAAAACATACTCCTGATCGGCTCAACGCTACTTATAGCAGGCGTGCTGATAGGAAAATCCAGCTACCGGTTCGGACTACCCCTGCTCCTGATCTTTCTCATCGTCGGGATGCTTTTCGGCACAGACGGACTCGGCATACAATTCAGCGACATGCACACCGCACAGTTCATTGGAATGATAGCCCTGTGCATCATCCTCTTTTCAGGCGGCATGGGCACGAAAATCGCCGCGATCAAACCCGTCGTGGTGCCGGGACTGATACTATCCACCGCCGGAGTGCTCATAACTGCCGCCATAACAGGCACATTCATATGGTGGCTGTCAACAATGGCCTGGACAAACATCCATTTCGCATTCATCCCCTCGCTGCTGCTGGCGGCAACAATGTCGTCAACCGACTCCGCGTCGGTGTTCGGCATTCTCGGCTCACACAAAATAGCCCTCAAACAAAACCTCCGCCCAATGCTTGAACTCGAAAGCGGTTCAAACGACCCGATGGCCTACATGCTGACAATCATCCTGATCGAAGCGCTCACCATAGGCTCAGGACTCTCAGCCGCTTCCATCGCAACCGAACTGCTCCTGCAATTCGGCGTCGGAGCAATCGGAGGTGTGATCATGGGTAAAGTCATCCTCTGGCTGATAGCCCTTTACCGAAACATGGGCGCCAAAGGTGAAGACCCCTCGCAGGCTGCCTCAATGATAGCCATACTGATGATCGGAGGAGTGTTCCTCACCTTCGCCGCCACAACCGCCATGGCCGGAAACGGCTATCTCGCAGTCTACATCTGCGG
>JAXJVW010000205.1:0-3496 GCA_036308365.1 Muribaculaceae bacterium | reverse complement strand
ACGGTTATGTGTTTGCCGATGTCGCGGATGAAACCGAGGAAAGAGAAGTCTTTCATCCAGTCGTAGTTGTTGACGAGTTCGGCGGCGTTGGGTGCGGTGCTGTCAAAGTCGAGGAATTTGGCGAGCTGGGCTTTGATTGCCTGCTGGTTGTGGCGGAGGGTTTCTTCGTCGATGAGTTTACGTTCCTGGCTTTTCATTGATGGGTCACCGATCATTCCGGTTGCACCGCCAACGAGGGCGATAGGTTTGTGGCCGGCGCGCTGGAGGTGTTTGAGCATCATGACACCCACGAGGTGTCCAATATGTAGGGAGTCGGCGGTTGGGTCGATGCCGAGGTAGGCTGTGGTCATCTCTTTATTGAGCTGGTCTTCCACACCGGGCATCATGGAATGTATCATTCCGCGCCATTGCAGTTCTTCGATAAAGTTCATTTCGATAGTGTTGGGTTGTATTTATAATGTTTTTTGTCGGTAGGGTTATTTTTTGAACAGGGGGGAGGGATATGTTCCGTTTTCGTGGAGTGCTTTGAGGCGAGCGACCACGTCGGGGCGGTCGTCGGCGTAGGTGACTCCGAACCATTTGGATGTTGTGTCGAGCACTTTGACTGTTGCTTTTCCGTTTTTGATCAGAGTGTCGACCACGGAGGGGATGTAGAACTCTGCTTTGGGAGAGTTGAGGTTCAGGTCGAGGAACTTGCGGAATTCAGTGTTTGAGAATTCGAAGTAGTCGGGGGTGAATCCCCAGAGGTTCATTGACACGGGGGTATCGGGGTTGAGTTTTTGTTGGTCACCGTTTTCGTCGGTGAACACGATGTCGCGGTTTTTGTCGTAGCCGATGGCGGTTCGTTCGATAACGGTGTCGAGCAGGCCGTTTGTTGTTGAGCATACGCCACGCGAAACGGTGCCGTTTTCGGTGACGGTGTTACCGACGCGGAAACCGACCATGCAGTAGCGGCCTATGCCGTCGACGGGGGTTGAGAGTTCGTCGGCGATTACTTTGAAAGCGTCGCGACCGTAGAAGTCGTCGGCGTTGATGACAGCGAACGGTTCGTTGATGACGCCGTCGGCCATCATGATTGCGTGGTTCGTGCCCCAGGGTTTGGTGCGGTCGGCGGGCGCGTCGTAGCCTTCGGGGAGCGCGTCGACGCTTTGAAACACCACTTCAGTCGGTAGCAGGCCGATGTACTTGCTGAGCACTTTATTGCGGAAGTCGGCCTCGAAGTCTTTACGGATGACGAAAACCACTTTTCCAAAACCTGCTTGCAGGGCGTCGTAGATAGAGTAGTCCATGATGGTTTCTCCGTTAGGACCTACGGGGTCGAGTTGTTTCAGTCCGCCGTAGCGGCTACCCATTCCGGCAGCGAGTACATAAAGTGTAGGTTTCATAATATGTGATCTGTTATTAAATTTTATGGTTATCTGTTTTGTTTATGTAAGTGATTTTTTTCAAATTGCAAAATTACACATTATTTATAGAACATCCAAAATTTTTCCGTCATAGTGTGTGTTGTAGCCTGCATTATGGGTGGCATTGTGATTGGATTACGTGTGGAGGGGCATTCCGGATGGTGAGCTGTGGGTGATTCCTTCTTAAAATATATGTTTTAAAACATTTTGTTTGCTGGGGATTATCAGAATGGTTATATTTGCTGAATGAAGAAAATTGTTATCGCATCGCTGGCTTTTGAAGTTATGGTTTTGTTGTGCGCCTTCACGGATACGCGCCTTGAGAACCGTGTCACGCCTGTGGAGTCGGAGCGTGGAGTGTGGATGTTTCTGGACGTTTCAGAGGCGGAGTTCCCACCGGTTTACCGGATGTATGGCGACACGCTTCTGACGGAGTATCACGATGGTGAGCGCCAGTGGTATGCGTTTGAGGGTGACTCGGCGTTTTACCGTGGCCAGGAGAGCCGTTTGATGAAGCTTGTGCCGGAGGACCGGATACCGACGTCGGCCTTTGGAAAATACTATATGTCAGGAGTTTACCAGGAGGTTGACAGCGGTCGCTATTGTGGCCGATATGCTGTTGGCAACCGTGGATTTTACCGCTCAAGCGCGCCTGAGCGGGTCAGGGCAGTGTTTGTTGAGAATGACACTGTCGACGCCGTGATGGTCACCGAGGAGCGTGTTTACGACCGGTGGTTCATTGCCGACAGTCTCGGCGCCGGGCGGGTTGTTTCGAGCCGCACCCGATGGTTCATCTACGGTTTTTTTCTTCCGGTGGCCCTGAGCATGAGCGAGACTTTGAGTGACAGCACCGGTGTGATAAGCCGAAGCTCCGCTTCATTTTGCATGGATTTTGACGGGGTGGAGTTCGCTCCCGTGAGCCGTGAGAGCAGGATTGACCTTGCTTTGACCGCCGCCGAGATAAGGGTGGAGAATGGCACGGTGACCATCGGCGGGGCGTTTCCCGAGGGAACGACGTTGAGGCTTCATGTCACCGACATCCGGGGTAACAGCGTGTGGGAGAGCGAAGTAGACCATGGAATTGGCTCCGTCTACCGGTGTGACCTGCCATCGTTGCCAGCCGGACAATATGTTGTCACCGTCTCGGCCGGGACTCCCGTCAGTCGCAAGGTGATAGTCACAGTCTGACAATTCGTTATAAACCAATCAGTTATGCTTCGCTTCATTATCATAGTGCTATTCATGATGGCTGTGGCTGCGGTTCATGGTGAGGCGCCGAATGTGCGTCCCGAGGAGAACTCGTGGCCCGAAACACCTCAGGCCCGTGGCATAAGTGAGGTGATGATGGAGTCGCCGTCGGTGATGACCGGGGCGTGTGTGTTCAACATTCCGCTCTACACGGTTAGCGTCGAGGGGTTCAGTGTGCCTTTAGCTTTGAGCTATCACAGTAATGGAATCAGGATGATGGATGATCCTCAGCCTGTCGGACATGGCTGGACCCTGACGCCTCCGCTGCGGGTTTCGCGTCAGGTTATGGGGAGGCCCGATGAATTGTTCCGTTCGGTGGCCGACCAGGGTGCGGAGTATATCCGGGGTGATTATGCGAAGGGCTACGGATGTGTGCACGACCGTTTCGCCTGTGGCGCCGACGCGAAGTTCTGCGACAGTCAGTATGACATTTTCACCATTTATCTGATTGACGTCACGCTGACCGTGGTGCGGAAAGATGGTGAGTTCATCGGGGCTTGCACGGGCGAGTACAGGATAGAGAGCACCGACAGCATGGGCTCGATCAAGGTTACAGACCCGCAGGGTAACCGTTATGATTTCGCCACTCCGGGGTCGGCCCACAGTGACAATATCGCTTTGAACGACTGGATGCTCACGTCGATAACGTTGCGTTCGGGGACTGTCATTGAGTTCGAGTGGCAGACACTGAGTCAACTGGTCCATCATCTGACCGTCGACCCCCGGTGCATGATATACAACCCATTGGAGGGGTTCATGTATGATTTCTATGAGAGGGGCGACAAGCATATTTCACGTCAGAGGGGCACGAGCCGGGTGCGTTCGCTCAAATCGATAAAATT
>JAXJVW010000204.1:0-16629 GCA_036308365.1 Muribaculaceae bacterium | reverse complement strand
TCAGCTAACCCTTTTTGTATCAGCTGAATAATTTTTACGCCTGTTTTGAACTTTTTTCTTGATTGAATGTTGTGAGGTGTCGACATCGGGAAATTCACGGCCCTACTCATTCGAAATTGGTTGATTTTTTTGGGGGGATCTTTTCTGCGCCATGGTCTTTTTGTTGCGATTTTGAAACCGAAGTTCATTGTCGGAACCGTCATGAGCGACTGGTGGCGACAGCTGCCGGACATGTTTTTGGTATTCCTTTAAAATTATAGGAATGATTTAACAAACTCTTGCGATGAATAATTTGCCGACTCACTTTTTATTTCGTAATTTTGACACAGAAATCAGTTGCACGCTTTTGTCGTCGGGTTTCGTCACACTCTACACATTATTATATATATGGAACCTTTCATTCATCTTCATGTTCACTCACAGTACTCCATTCTGGACGGCCAGGCTTCGATAAACGCTCTGGTTGACAAAGCTATTGCCGACGGTCAGCCCGGGATTGCGCTCACGGACCATGGCAACATGTATGGCGTGAAGGAGTTTTTCAATTATGTGAACAAGAAGAATGGGAAGATCAAGGATGCCATAAAGGATTTAAAGAAGAAATTAGATGCGGCGGAGGCCGACGGAGGTGACACCGCAGCTATCAAAGATGAGATAAGCCAGAAGGAGCGTAGCTTTTTCAAACCGATTTTCGGTTGCGAGATGTATGTGGCCAATGAGAGTTTGCAGACCCGAACTGACAAAAGGGACACCGGGCGCCACCTGGTTGTTCTGGCTAAAAACCGCGCGGGCTACAAGAATCTGATTAAGATTGTTTCGCGTGCGTGGACAGAGGGGTTCTACAGTCACCCCCGAACTGACAAATCGGAGTTAAAGAGTCACAGCGAGGGGTTGATAGTGTGCTCGGCATGTCTGGGCGGCGAGATTCCGCAGCTGATAATGCATGGTGAGATTGACGAAGCCGAGCGTCAGATGCTATGGTTCAAGGAGGTGTTCGGCGAGGACTACTATGTTGAGATTCAGCGTCACAAAGCCACCAAGCCCAACGCTAACCACAGCACCTACGAGGAGCAGCAGCGTGTCAATCCGGTGTTGATCGATCTGGCCCGCAAGCATGGGATAAAGATTGTGTGCACCAACGACGTTCACTTCGTTAACGAGTCTGACGCCGAGGCCCATGACCACCTGATATGCGTGTCGACCAACAAGTTCGTCAATGATCCCGAGCGTATGCTCTACACCAAACAGGAGTGGCTCAAGAGCACCGAGGAGATGAACACCATTTTCGGGGATATTCCGGAGGCGCTGTCGAACACCATGGAGATATTCGACAAGGTTGAGACCTACAGCATTGACCATGAGCCGATCATGCCCAACTTCGCCATCCCCGAGGAGTTCGGCACTGAGGAAGAATACCGGCGTCGCATCACGGAGGAAGACCTGTTCAACGAGTTCACCCGCGACGAAAACGGCAATGTTGTGCTGAGTCAGGCCGAAGCCGAAGCTAAGATTAAGAAGCTCGGCGGATATGACAAGCTCTACAGGATTAAGTTCGAGGCCGACTATCTGGCCAAACTCGCATATGAAGGGGCGATCAGGCGCTATGGCGACCCGTTGTCGCCCGAAATCAGCGACCGCATAAAGTTCGAGCTCCACATCATGAAGACCATGGGTTTCCCGGGCTACTTCCTGATTGTGCAGGACTTCATCAACGTAGCCCGTACGCAATTGGGGGTCAGCGTCGGTCCGGGGCGTGGGTCGGCGGCGGGGTCATGTGTGGCCTACTGCCTCGGCATCACTCAGATCGACCCTGTGCGCTACGATTTGCTTTTTGAGCGTTTTCTTAACCCCGACCGTATTTCATTGCCCGATATCGACATTGACTTCGACGATGACGGACGCGCCGACGTGTTGCGCTATGTCACCGACAAATATGGCGAAGAGAAAGTGGCCCACATCATCACCTACGGCACCATGGCGGCCAAGTCGGCCATCAAGGATGTGGCGCGTGTGGAGCAGCTTCCGCTGTCAGAGAGCGACCGTCTGACCAAACTCATTCCCGAGCATATGCCCGTGGTTGACGGCAAAGAGTTGAAGCCCACGTTGAAAAACTGCTATGACCATCTGACCGAGTTCAAAACCGAGCTGGCAAGCGGCAACAACACCATTGTCCAAACGCTCAAATATGCCAAGGAGCTGGAGGGGAACGTGCGCAACACCGGTGTGCACGCCTGCGGTGTCATCATTTGCCGCGATGCGATCACCGACTGGGTGCCGGTGTCGACGGCCGTTGACAAGAGCGATCCCAACAACAGCAAACAGCTCGTGACGCAATATGAAGGCCGAGTGATTGAGGAGACAGGGCTCATCAAGATGGACTTTCTGGGGCTGAAAACACTCTCAATCATAAAAGAGGCGGTCAAGAACATCAAGAACACGCGCGGGATAGATGTCGACATCGACACCATCCCCATCGATGACCCGAAGACCTACGAGCTCTACTGCAAAGGGCAGACCACCGGCACCTTCCAGTTTGAAAGTGCCGGCATGCAGAAATATCTGCGCGAGCTTCAGCCGTCGACCTTCGAGGACCTCATAGCCATGAACGCACTGTATCGTCCGGGCCCCATGGAATATATCCCTGATTTCATTGCCCGCAAACATGGCAAGTCGCCGATTGTGTATGACATACCGGTCATGGAGAAATATCTAAAGGACACGTATGGAGTCACGGTTTATCAGGAGCAAGTCATGTTGCTGTCGCGTCTGCTGGCCAATTTCACCCGAGGCGAGAGCGACACCCTGCGCAAGGCGATGGGTAAGAAACTTATCGAGAAGATGAACCACCTGAAAGGGAAATTCCTCGAGGGTGGCCAATCAAATGGCTACGAGGCCAAGACGCTTGAGAAAATCTGGGCCGACTGGGAGAAGTTCGCTTCATACGCCTTCAACAAATCGCACGCCACATGCTACAGCTGGGTGGCGTTCCAGACCGCATGGCTCAAGGCCAATTATCCGGCCGAATATATGGCGGCGGTGCTCAGCCGCAACCGCGCCAACTCCACCAAGCTGACCGTGTTCATGGATGAGTGCAAATCAATGCACATTCCGGTCAAGGGGCCCGACATCAATGAAAGTTTCAGCGAGTTCGGTGTGAACAAAAAGGGTGACATACGCTTCGGTTTGTCGGCCATCAAAGGTGTTGGAGAAAACGTCGTGGCACAGATAATCAAGGAGCGTGACAACGGCGGACCGTTCGAGTCGATCTACGACTTCGTGGAGCGTGTGCCCTCGCAAACCGTAAACCGCAAAACATTCGAGGCCCTGGCCCTTTCGGGAGCCTTCGACTGTTTCAGCGAAATGAAGCGCGAGGACTACATGGAGAAGAACATCCGCGACGAATCGTTCGGCGAGGTTCTGCTACGTTACGGCCAGCAGTATCAGCAGTCGAAAATGCAGAGCGAGGCATCACTTTTTGGCGATGATCCCACGCTCGACAGTGCCGGACGTCCGCCATTCAAGCCCGCTGTGGAGTGGCTTCCGGCGGTCAAACTCGAAAAAGAGCGCGAGCTCGTGGGTATGTATCTGTCGGCCCACCCGCTCGACCCCTACTATATGGAGCTGCGCTATGGATGCACCTCAATCAAGGATTTCAACGAGATGCCCCCCGAGGAAAACCTCGTTTACTACATCGGCGGCATGGTGACAGATTTCAAATCGGGCAACACCAAGCGTGGCGACAAGTATGGCATAATCAAAATCGAGGACCTGTCAGGGAGCATGGACATTCGTCTGTTCGGCCAGGATTACTATAAGTTCTGCAACTACGGCGAACCGGGCACCTCGATAATCATCACCGGCAGCTACACCAAGCGATTCGCCAACAGCGAAGCCCGCTTCACCATCGGCACCATCGACCTGCTGTCGAACGTTCAGGGTAAACTGATCAAAGGGCTCAACATCACCATTCCTTCCAAGCTGACCCAGGCCCAGGCCGAACTGCTCGAAAGCCTGACCGACCTGAAGGGGGAACATTCGGGCACACTTTCATTCACCGTGATCGACCACTCGATAGGACGGTCGCTGAAACTCAACTCATCGCTCAGGATTCCATTGACCAAAAGTGTGGCCATGCTTCTCGATGACATGGAATTAGACTATATATTTGAAACATAACATAAATACCAAAAAACAATGGCATTAGAATTTACCGACGAAAACATTCAGGAATACATCAATTCCGGAAAACCTGTAGTAGTGGACTTCTGGGCTACCTGGTGCAGCCCTTGCGTGGCTCTCGGCCCCGTGATTGAAGAACTGGCCAAAGAATATGACGGCCAGGTGGTTATTGGCAAATATAACTGCGACGAGGAAAACGCCTTCGCCAGCGACAACCGCATTATGGGTTTGCCCACACTGCTCTTCTTCAAAGATGGCAAAGCGACCAAGATTCGCCTCAGCGGCAGTCAAACCAAGGCTAAAATCGAGGAGAAAATCAAAGAACTCATGGCTCTTTGAGCATAGTCCGCTTGACGAGAAAAAAGGAGAACCGACAAATCATCAACGTCGGTTCTCCTTATTTTTTGTTCGGGATCATCTCCGGGCAAGCGTGACTGAAGCTCACTTCCAGAGCAAAGGTGGCCACGCATTTCGGAGAGCCATGTGAAATTCAGTTCCAAGTGTAATTGCGCTGACGGGTCACACGCGCCTTGACACGGTAATACAGATTATAGACAGGACGCACAAACATGAACGGGAACGCCAGCCATGGATTAGCTTTGATGTGGAGCAGATTGCCTATGCGACGCCATGTGACACCCATGACCACACACTGCACCAGGAACAACACCCCGGCTACAATGGCTGGAACCGGATTGGGCAAAGCCATGACAGCCGCGCCTGCGCCACACAGCAGAAACATCCAGTTTGTCCACGATGCAGCCGAGAGCAACATAGACCCCCGCCGCGACACGAACCTACCGGTGAAAATGTGGCTTAACTTGCTTTCACGATACTCTTTACGAGGATTATAGGAGTCAACCTGAATCTGTGAGTCAAACGACAGCACCACCTCCACCTTGCGTCCGTCGGCTATCTCGCTGATGTAGATGTCGTCCTCGCCGCCATGCAGATTGAGCGACTTGCAAAACCCCTTGTTGTCAAAAAACAGATGCTTGCGGTAGGCCAGATTGCGAGCGTTGACCCTGTAGGGTCGGCCACCGATGGCGAAAGCCAGATAAGTGACCGTGTCGAGCAGGGCGTCAAGCCGATAAACCGAGCGGAAAAGGCTGGTGTGCATGTCGATGTTCGTTGATGCGTGGCCAACCACAATGTCGGCCCCCCTTGAAAAAGGTTCCGACATCTGTCGGAGCCAGCAGTTCGAGGGAATCACGGTGTCGGCGTTGGTGAAAAACACCAGGTCGTAGCGCGCCGCCTTGACACCCAGCGTTGTAGCGAGTTTTTTGCGGCTCAACGAGTGGGAATCCTGCGGAATGAAGGTTGTTCGCAGGTTCGGATTTCCTGCCGCCATGAGATTGAACACATCGTTGACCTCCTCGCTGGCACCGTCATTAATGACAATCACTTCGAACGGTGCGTCGTAGTTCTGTTCAAACAGCTGTGGCAGCAGTTTCTGCAGCTGAGCCGCATTGTCATGGCAATAGACTATAACCGACGCCGGCATCAGCTCGACATCGTCCGAAGCCGTGGCCCTGTTCTGCCGGTCGCACAAAACCGCCGGTCGCTTGAAGAAATTCAAAAAGAACGTCATTGACAACACGGCCGTTAATAGACTGACTGATAATAATATGTAGATATAAACCGGAAGAATCAAACTGAAGTGGGTCATTTTGAGCTTAATTTTACTGCAAAAATAAGCAAAATAATTCGAATGATGCATAATAAAAACGCCCGTAATTACGTTATATTTCAGAAGTGACCATATGTGCTTACGGTCGTTTCACGCAAACAGAACAATTAACCGATATGAAAATCAGACCCTTATTAACTGCAATAGCTATCACATTAATGCTTGTTGGATGTTCATCGTCCAAAACATCATTGACATATTTCGAAGACCTGAAAGTCAACTCCGACTCCACATTCGCATCTGGTCCCTACAATCTGAAAATTGTCCCCGATGATGAATTAGGCATATTCGTGACATCGCTCAACCCCGGAGCCACCACCTTCTACAACATGCCGCTCAGCGACAACACCGTGCGTGGCGAACAGCAAATCAGTGTGATTCCGAAATTACAGACCTACATCGTTGACTCCAAAGGCGACATCAACTTCCCCGTGATTGGAAAAATCCATGTGCAGGGAATGACAACCGAGGAGCTCGCCGACTATCTGACTAAACGAATCAGCGAGGATGTGGTTGACCCCAGCGTTAAGGTCGAACTGATGAATTTCTACATCAACGTGATCGGTGAAGTGCGCCAGCCCGGACGCATCCCTGTCAAAAGCGAACGTGTCAGCGTGCTCGACGCCTTGGCCATGGCCGGCGACATGACCGAGTACGGCGAACGTGAAAACGTGGTCCTGATCCGTGAAACCGACGGCAAACGCGAAGTTCACCGTCTCAACCTCAATGATGCCGCCGTATTGTCATCGCCCTACTTCTATCTGCAACAGAACGACGTTGTTTACGTGGAGCCCAACAGCATCCGTCAGGACAATTCAAAATACAACCAGAACAACTCTTACAAAATCTCCGTGATATCCACAATTGTAAGTGCCGCTTCAGTGGTGGCGTCACTTGTGATAGCCCTCACTGTAAAATAACCATCCGATCATCATTATGGAAAAGAACTTAAACAACAACGATTTTTTCGATATCCGCGGCATGCTCAACAAATGGAAGCAGAAATGGTATTGGTTCGCCATTTCAGCCTTCACATTGGCCGCTTTGATGTTCGTGTTCACGAAAATCAAAAAACCGGTGTATCAGGTGCAGGCCGACATTCTCATCTCAACCGACGACAGCAGCGGACTAAGCCCGCTGGGATCGTTCAGCCAGATGTTCGGCAACTCGGGCTATGTGCAGGATGAGGTTTACGTGATCATGTCGCACTCGGTGAACCGCGAAGCGACCCGACGTCTCAACCTCAACAAAATCCACAAAGAGAAAGGATTGTTGCTCAGCGACTTCAAATATAACGACTACCAAATTGACATAACCTCTGAAAACGAAATCGCCGACACTCTGCGTAGCGCATTGAAATTCACTGTCGACGTAACCGAAAAAGGCAAAATCAACGTGGAAGTAGAAGATGTCCACGACGACCTCGCCGAAGTGTCAGCCGACAAGTTCCCCGTCAAAGTCGAAACAAAATATGGCAACTTCATCGTTGACAAAACAAAAGATTTCATCCCCGATGAAGACCTCAAAAGCACAATCTACTTCCTCGGCTACGACGCACAGGCCGAAAACATCGCGCAGGAACTCAACATCTACATCGCCGACCGTAAGTCAAACGTAATCAAACTCCTGATCGAGACCACCAACATTGAATATGGTAAAGATGTGTTGAACAGCATCATCGACATATACAACAAGCGCGGTGTGGCTGAACGCTCGCTCAAAGCCACTCAAACGCTAAAATTCATCGACGAACGTCTGGCAATGATTTCAGGCGACCTCACCGAAAGCGAAGCGAGTGTCGAAAAATACAAAAAAGAAAAAGGGATTATCGACGTGGGTCAGGAAGCCGCCTACCAAACCGGCGTGCGCGGTCGTGCCGAATCAGAGATGGTGCAGGCCGAAACCCAGCTCGACATCCTCAAGATGACCCAGGAGTTCCTCAACAACCCCAAAAACAAATTCGACCTGATTCCTACATCAGTGGCCAACTCCTCTCTGCAGGAAGCAATCTCGAAATATAACGGACAGATCATGTATCGCATGAACCTGCTCAACTCTGCCGCCAAGGAATCGAACTACACTGTCCGTCAGCTCGAAAACAGCCTCACTGCCACACGTGGTAACATCATTGAATCGCTCAACCGAATCATTGAGCAACAAACACTCGTTGTCAACGAACTGCGCCGTCAACTCGGTGGGGCACAGGGAAAACTGGCAGGTGTGCCAACTCAAGAGAAGCAATACCGCAACCTGATGCGCCAGCAGAACATCAAAGAGCAGCTCTATCTGTTCCTGCTCCAGCGCCGTGAGGAAACAGCCATGCTTATCGCCAACTCAACACCCAAGGCAATAATCGTTGACGAGGCCTACGCCCAGCAGGAACCGTTAGGAATGAAACCGATCATGAAAATCATCATCGCTTTCATGTTCGGACTCATGCTTCCGGCCGTAGTGATCTGGGTTCTCGACCTGTTGAAAGACAAGTTCAGCACATCCGATGAACTGCGACGCAAAACCTCGCTCCCCATCCTGGGCGAAATATCCACCGACCGCCACGGAGAAGCCCTCGCCGTCAGAGAAGGGGGAAGCAGCACCACCGCCGAATTGTTCCGTCTGGTGCGCTCCCAGCTCCAGTTCATGCTCAAATCGCCTGACGACAAGGTGATCATGGTAACATCAACCATGCCCGGTGAAGGAAAATCATTCATCTCTATAAACCTTGCGGCAAGTTTGGCCATCGCCAACAAACGTGTGATACTCGTTGGTATGGACATTCGCAAACCACGTCTGGCTGAATATCTCCAGCTCCCGGCGCGCAAAGGTCTGACAGAATATCTCGCTGACAACAAACTCACCGAGAACGACATCATCACCCCCGCATCGACAAAACTGCCATTCGACGTGATCTGCGCCGGTCCCATACCGCCGAACCCCGCCGAGCTGCTCCTGTCTGACCGCATCGACCAACTGTTCGCCAAACTGCGTGAGCAATATGACTATGTCATCATCGACTCCGCACCCGTAGGTGTGATCAGCGACAGCTTCAACCTTGTCCGCATCACTGACCTCACCATCTACGTCACCCGCGCCAACTACACCAAGTTCGCCGACGTCAAATATGCCAACACTGTCGCCGCCGAAGGCCGCCTGAAGAATGTGTCAATCATTCTCAACGGAACGAAAGCCCGTCAAGGCTACGGCTACGGCTATGGTGAGAAAACTGAAAAATAACATGTCAGACGCCACACCCTGACGACTCATAACTCAACAGGATGATTGAAAAAAACAAATTCTATTTCTATTCATTTACCATTCTCTTCTGGCTGACTGGTACGTGGGGATTTGTATTTCAGGAAATAGCCACCCCGTTGCTTCCGGCGACGGGGTTGGTTCGCCTTTTCCTCGACGTTTTCGTCATCATCCTCGGACTGATGACACTGCAAAAACGCAGAGACATCATCATCATTGTGTCATTCTTCGCCCTGGCTTACCTCTCATCAGTATTACTGAACAAAGAATCGCTGACGACATTCCTCAACGGATGCCGAGAATATGTGGGCATAATGTTCATGTTTCCCATCCTGCGCTATCTGCTGACATGCAAACGCGCCGAGGAATTCAAAACCTCGCTCGACCGCCAGATCATCATTTTCCTCGCCATTCAATGGATAGCCATCCCCTTCCAGGCCGTCAAATATGGCGTGGGCGACCATGGTGGCGGCACCTTGGGCGACGGTTTGTCAGGCGCCATCTCAACCATCCTCTACATTGGAACATTCTATCTGGTTTCGCGCAACTGGGATGCCGACAACTATTTCGCCAGTCTCCGCAGAAACTGGAAATACCTGCTGTTGCTGGGACCGTCGTTTCTCAACGAAACAAAAATCAGCTTCATCTACTTCTTTTTCTTCTTCCTTTTTTTGTTCGGTTTCAAAGCGAAATCGCTCTTCAAACTGCTGTTGGCGCTCCCAGCCATAAGCATTCTTTTCACAAGCCTGGGCTACGTTTATCTGACCGCCACCGGACAAGACATTGAAACCCTTACCGACCCAGAGTTCTACGAAGCCTACCTATTCGGCATCGATGCTGAGAACCTTCTTGAAATCGGTGAGAACTATCAGGAAGGTGACTACTACGACCTGGAGGACATCTGGGCCATCGACCTGCCGCGAATATTGAAAATATCACAAACCCCGATGCTCCTGCAGGATTGCAGGGGAGGAATGATGTTCGGCGCCGGAGTGGGACAGTTCAAAGGTGGAACCACGATGGAAAAAACCGACTTCGCCCGCCGCAACGACTTCATGCTCCGTGGCACCATCCCCATGATGTACGACCTATTGGTGCAGCTCGGCATTCTCGGCGTCATATGGTATTTCTGCGCCATGGGATCAGCCATAAATTTCCGGAACAAACGCACGCCAATGAGCCTGAACGTCAAATGCTACATCGGAATGATAGTGTTCCTGCAACTTTTCTACGGCACGCTGTTCACCTACCTGATGGTCGACGCCATTTTCTTCTTCATCTGCCTGCGCACTCAGTCACTTTCCAATGACCATGAACAAGTTGAACTGTCCAACACTCAACAATCATGAATCAGCCTAAAGTATCCGTCATAATTCCGGTTTACAACGTCGAACCCTATCTCGACCAATGCATGGAATCATTGGTTGGGCAAACCTATCCCAACCTTGAACTGATTATGGTTGACGACGGCGCAACCGACAACTCAGGCAACATGTGCGACATATGGGCCACCCGCGACAACCGTATCAAAGTGGTCCACAAAGCCAACGCCGGATTGGGTTTCGCCAGAAACACCGGAATGAAACATGCAACCGGTGATTTCATCGGGTTCATCGACAGCGACGACTACGTCCATCCCCAGCTCTACGAGAAAATGGTGGAATGCGCCCTCGCCGACGATGCCGATGTTGTGCAATGCAACTACTTCAAATCGTTCAACGACGGATCTGTCAAGGAAGCAGGCGACTTCAACACCCGGCACAGTTTTTCAGGCGACCAATGCAAAAGTCTGGCACATGCCCTGGTAGCTACTAAAAACGGGTTCACTCAAGGTCTGCTGCATGCCGCCGTGTGGGTTTGCCTGTTCCGCCGGTCAGCCATAAACACCGCCTACCTCTCCGAACGCATGGTGGGAAGCGAGGATATTCCGTTCAAAGCCGAGATTTTCCTCACATGCCGCAAAGTCTCATTCATTCCCGACCATCTCTGCTTCTACCGCTACAACGACAACAGTCTGACCCGCACCTACAGGTTCGACCTCTTCGACCGCTACATCGAGCTGACCCGCCACATGAACCACCTGTTCCGCAAACACACCGGACTCAACAACCAAGCCGACTACCTGGTGCTCTACATGGCCGTCAACTCAATCCGGGGAATGTATCTCTACAACTGTCCTAAAAACAAACGCTACGACTATTTCCGACAGCTCATCGACCACCCCATATGGGAAACCGTCGAGCTCGACCAATCAAAACTCTCGAAAGGTGAGAAACTGATCTACCGTTGCATACGCCATCGACGTTTGCGGACACTGAAATTCATCTCCGACATTTATTACGCCATCAGAAAACTTTTCCCAGCCTGAAAATGAACCGATCAGCCAGCCTGTTCACATCAATACTTCTTCTGACCCTGCTGACCTTCACCCCGGCGTTAGCGAAGGATGCCGAAATTGTGTTCGAAGGGAGCGGTTACGCCAACTTCAGCGTGGAAATACGCGACATCAGCACCGGCAAGACAATCTCCAACATCAACGCCGAGAAAATGCTGACCCCGGCCAGTATCCTGAAACTGGTGACATCGGCATCGGCAATCACAAAATATGGTCCCGACCACCGCTTCTCAACCACTGCGTCATTCTCCGGAGCTCTGAACCAGGGCATCGCCGTGGGCGACATCACCATTCACGCCTCGGGCGACCCTACTCTCTACAGCGCCCACTTCAAAGAAAACCAGACTTTCATAGCCGACATTGTTGAATCAATGAAACAGCTCGGCATAACCGAAGTTTGCGGCGACATCGTCATCGACAACCGTTGCATGCCCGAAGCCGGACCTCTCCCGACATGGCTCATCGAGGACGCTTTCTACACCTACGGCACCGGGGCTTATCCACTCAACTATCGTGACAACACATTCATCCTCGACACCGACGGACTTACCACCAACCCGAGCTTTTCCGACGCCGACATAACCTACGACTTCATCGCCGGCGAAGACCTCAAAAGATTCCACGGAGCTTACACCAACCAATACACCCTCATTGGCGACGCTCCGCTGAACACCCGTCTGTCACTACCCGCGAGCGATCCCTCAGCCATCTTCGCCGAAGCACTGGAAAATGCCCTCGCATCGGCCGGCATACGTTTTTCCAACCAGTATTGCGAACCGGCCGTCAACCCCGAACGCTACATCCTGGCCGAATACAAGTCGCCTCAACTGTCGCTCATATTGAAAAGTCTGATGACACGTTCCGACAACATGATGGCCGAAGCAGTGCTCCGCATGCTGTCGCCCGGCGCAACTCTTGACAACGCACTAACTGAACAAACCTCCATTCTGCGCGACAGCCTGGGGGTGCGCGACAAATTCGTCAGAATCCTCGACGGCAGCGGATTGTCACGCAAAAATTTCGTCTCGGCGAAGTTCATCTCCGACATCCTCCGCGCTATGGCAAAGTCGCCCAACGCCAAGGACTACACCGACATCTTCCCAAAAGCGGGTGTCGACGGAACAGTAAAAAACTTCATGGCCAAAACACCGCTGAAAGGACGTCTGCGACTTAAATCAGGCAGCATGAACGGCGTCCGCTGCTACGCCGGCTATCTGACCGACACCAAAGGAAATCCCCGAAAAACAATCGTGGTCATGATAAACGATTTCGTCATACCCACATCACAAATCAACAAAAGCATAGAGACATTTCTCCTCTCCGAACTCAACAAATAGGCCTCAGGCCAAACAATCATCCACTCGAAATCATCAAAACTAAACACAATATTTTATGGCTATGGATAATCTCAACGAACTTTGGTCACTCTCCGCTGAAATGGAAGCACTGTTCCTGTCAATGATGTCGAAGAACGATCATGAGCGGACCCTCTACCTCAACCTCGTCAAAGAAAAACTCAACCGCATCAACAAACTGATGGCTGACGAAACCACCGGCGAAGAAATAGCCCGCAGCACCTTCTTTGAAGAAAAAGAAGACGCCTATGAGGAGGAAAACAACCAAACCCGGGCGGAGGAAAACGAAGATGCCAACGCCTCCACTGACACCTTCACATCCGAAAACGACGCTGAATCACAGCCCGTCGACCCAGAGGCCGCCGTCAGTGAACCACAGCAGAGTGAAACCTGCATCGAAACAGAAGCCATAGATGTTGAAACCGACGATGAAACAGCCACCGAAACCGAACAGGCTCCATCGCATGAACCTGATCAAAATGTGACAATCATTGAAGAAACACCTGCCGTAGAATCAACATTCGTGGATGACTCATCAATCCACACCACACCAGCAGACCCCGTGGCAGACCCCACCGTCAATCCCGAACCCGCCGTCACATCGCCCGAGCGCCCCGACACCATAGCCCAAAACCGCACGGTTCCCAATGGCACTCCAGCCAACGAAGTTGTCAGAATAGAGCACAAACTCGCGACACACACCTCCCGCGACATTCACAAAGCGTTCACACTCAACGACAAATTCCGCTACCGCCGCATGCTGTTCGGCAACAACTCGGCCCAGTATGCCGACGCACTCGACCTCATTTCACAGATGGATTCCTACGATGAGGCCGCCGACTACTTCTTCAGCCAATACGGATGGAATCCCGAGGACGAAACAGTCAAATCATTCATGCAAATTGTTAAAAACCACTTCAACGCATGAGCGGCAAACTCTACATAGTCCCCACCCCGGTTGGAAACCTCGACGACATGGCCCCGCGGTCGCTGGAAATACTGCGTCAGGTAAGGATGATTTTCTGCGAAGACACCCGAACAAGCGCCGTGTTGCTCAAACATTTCAACATAGCCACACCAACGGCGAGTCATCATAAATTCAACGAACACACCTCCGTGGCAGGTGTGATCGACATGCTCAAGGCCGGAGAAGATCTCGCACTTATTTCCGACGCCGGCACCCCCGCCATCTCCGATCCCGGATTCCTGCTGGTCAGAGCATGCCGCAACGAAGATATTGAGGTCGAAACCATCCCCGGCCCAACAGCATTCGTGCCCGCACTGGTCAATTCCGGACTACCCTGCGACCGATTCGTTTTCGAAGGATTCCTCCCGCTGAAAAAAGGAAGGGTCACCCGGCTGGCCGAACTCGCCGCCGATCCCCGAACATTCATAATTTATGAATCGCCCGTCAGACTGCTCAAAACTCTGACAAACCTCGCCGAAGCTTGCGGTGACGACCGTGAAGCGTCAGTGAGCCGTGAAATCTCCAAACTCCACAACACAACCCACAACGGCACACTCGGTCAACTGATAAATTATTTTTCCATGAACATTCCACGCGGTGAAATTGTTATAGTCGTAGCAGGAGTCAAAGAGGCCTCCGCTAAAGTTCACAAAAACAAATTCAAAGAGGAAAATTAATTAAAAACGTTTCAATATTTTTTTATTATGAACAAAAATTTCATCAAACTGGCCATCGGCTCATTCGCCGCGATACTTACCTCAGGTGCCATAATGACATCATGCTCCTCTAAAACCGACGGAGACTCATCGATGGTTCAAGGCCCTACCACCCGCGACTCCCTCCAGATAGCAATGGCCAATCAGGATAGCCTCCTGGTGCTCATGAACGACATCTCCGAAGATATGATGCAGATAAAAAGCATGGAGAATCTCCTTGCCAACACATCAAACCTCAGCGGTGAATCCACATCACGTCGCGACCAGATTCGCAACGACATGAAAATTATCCAGCAGACTCTGCAGGACCGTCGCGAACGCCTCGACGAACTGGAAAAGAAACTCAAGAGCACTAACGGCTCAAACGCCCTGCTCCAGAAATCAATCGAGACCCTAAAACAGCAAATCGCCGCTCAGGAAGAAACAATTGCAGGTTTGCGCGAGGAACTCTCCAAAGCAAATATTGTGATTGAGAACCTCAACTACCGCGTTGACTCACTCAACTCCAAAGTGACCGTGGCCCAGGAGGAAATCAAACAGAAAGATCAAGTCAACTCCGATCTGACCAACGAAATGAACACCGTTTACTACGCCATCGGAACCGGCAAAGAACTCAAAGAGTCAGGCCTGATGAAAGACGGCGGATTCCTGCGAAGCGACAAAATCAACCCCGCCGACTTCAACGCCAAACTGTTCATCAAAGGTGACAAACGCACTCTCCAGACAATTCCCCTTTACTCTAAAAAAGCTAAAGTCATGACCGCGCAGCCTGAATCATCCTACAAAATTGAAGAAGGCGCAAACGGCGAGAAAGTGCTCACAATCGTCAACCCCGCTAAATTCTGGAACCAGTCGCCCTATCTGGTTGTCAAAACCGACTGATTTTTCCAATTCCCTATCCATAACATAAGATGTGTTTGATTCAAACACACTCTTGAACCCACAAGGGTGCGTCAGGCGATCGCCGGCGCACCCTTTTCATATTTCCTCGCCTGACAGCATAGCATCACGAAATCAACCACTACATTTCCCTCCACGATATTGGCGGATTCAGAATAATATCGTAAATTTGCACACACAATTCTACATGTAACAACTCTTTATTTTCTGGTCAACGGCAACCGCCGCGACCCTAACACCAATCATTCACTATATGCTTAAAACTTCCATGGCCCTGCTCATGGGGGCCGTTTTCCTCGCATCATCAGCCCAATCAGTGGTGAATGCCGGAAGTGCGACTTACGCATCCGAGCCCCCCGCCTACAAAGCCAAAACCGACCAACACGACGGTTTCAACGCCTCCCGGATGATGACACGCGAAATCTATTGCGACGAACAGCCGGGACACCCCATCCCAACCAACGACTGGTGGACCGACATCATCAACAGCCGATACTCCGGCGCCCTATGGAGCTATCCGGCAATGCTGCGAACCGGCGACTATGGCGTGCAAATCAACTATCCGTCAGTGTGGGCCGATGAAGGTAAAGAAATGAAACCGCTCTCATCAATCACCGTAGGTGGAGTCAAATTCACCCCCGAGGCAACCATAGCCACCGACTGGAACGACTGGGGTGTGGTGTTCCGAATGCCATCAGCCATCGGGGAACTACGCTGCACAGCGGTCCACGGACAGCCGTTCACATGGTTTGAAACCTCCGGAATCACCCTGCGGCTATCATGCTCATCGGCCCCGCGGTTCTTTGGCCGTGACGACTCCCGAGGCCACTGCGGGGTGCAATTAGGCAACGACCTCTATGGACTGTACTATCCCGCTGACGCATCAATCTCACCAACTGAAAACCAACTGAAAATCGACAACGCCCAATGGATTGTGGTGGCACTGCTCAACTCTGCGGCCGACCTCGAGAAGATGGCCCCGTACGCCACCTCCATACCACATGACACACGCGTCGACTTTCGTTACGACCAACAGCAGGCTCTGGTCAAAACAACCTGGACCGTGAAAGCCGAGAACCTGCGCGATCCCGACGCTCCAGCCCCGGTAATGCAGGGTTTCCTGCCGCATGTCCACAAATACGCCCTGAACTCATCCATGGTACCCAACGGACAGACCT
>JAXJVW010000203.1:0-4708 GCA_036308365.1 Muribaculaceae bacterium | reverse complement strand
GGAGCCCCTAAACTCCTTCATCAAGATTAAAAATCAAAATGACAATCCTTCTCAAATCCTGCGATAAATAAATTTAAACAGTTTCTAAAAGATATGGACCGGGATACCTTGTCAGGCGTCCCGGTCCATGATGTGTTTAAAATCATTGATGGTTAGTTTAGGTAAACGGTGTGATTCGGGCATGATTCCATAACGGCGTCGCACCGGGTGGGATCAGCGTAATCAAATCACGAAATATCGAACTCATTTCAACTTTTTACCGAAGGTTAATTTTATATTCTTTCGTTAACCTTAACGGTCATTTTCGGCTGATTTTTCTTTATTTATCGGTCGTGTAGCTCGCTACACTCCCTCTGCTCAAAGCAAAATTGTCACAAAAATGCCTCGTTAATGTTGACGAATAAAAAATTTAAATGAGTTCATTGGCTTTTGTTATATGAGTCAAATGTTGTCGTAGATGTCGCGACCGTCTTCGAGGGTGATAATCGGAGAGGCCTCGGAGGCGGCACCACCCCAGCGGAAGAACTGGATTTGCTCTGCGTCGGAGCGGATGTCGTAGTAGCGTGTGCGGCTGTCCATGTGGAGCATTTGCAGTCCGCTCTGGACCCACGTGCCGCCTATGATCGCTACCAGGGAGATTTCCTCCCATCCGGCCGAGTTGGGGCAGATTATTCTTCGACGACCGTCGGCCACCGGGGGTATGTCCCACCCCAGCGGGGGAGTAGGACCGGCCACGCATCGCACAGGCATGGCGTGGTAGTAGGCTATATCGGATGATGCACCTGCCGTTCCGATACGAGCGTTGCGGATGGTCACGTTAGAGGCGTACATGTCGAAGTAGCGATACCAGTAGCCATACTCGGGGCTGTTGTCAGAGAATCCCTGGTTACCGCTGAGGAGTGTTGCCGACCAGAGGCAGGTGTGGGCCTCGTCGACATGTCGCGTGCCATCCATTGCTCCGGCCTGTGGGAAGAAGACGTAGGGTATGAAGCCTTTTGCCACACGGAGTCCGGCGGGGTTGTCGGGGGCACCGGTCTGGGCGATGCCCATGTTGGTGAAGTGATATATCTCAGGGATGCCGTAGCCTTCGGGTGGGAGTGCCTGAATGACGGTGTTGTCGAGTTTGCTGCGCGAGATGAGGAAGTATCCGCCACGGGCGTCGGTGTTTTTGCGTGTGCTCAGACCGTTTGAGGTGTAAGGGAGATTCGATGATGCACCGAGGTTACGGTCGAGCAGATGGTAGACCGATCCGTCGAGTGTAGCGACGTCGACCTGTTCGTAGTAGTACCAACCGTTGGCGGTTTCATCGTCAGGACCCGGGATTTGCCATGCCCCGGTCAGGAAGTGGAACAGGCCGCAGTGATACACTTTTATTTCGATAGAAGTAGCGCCGTTTGTGATGGTGAAATGGTCGATCCAGAGGTCGTAGTCGACGTGTCCGGGACAGCGGATTTCCCAGTTGTCCCCTACCCTTTGGACAGAGAACTTAGCACCTGCCGGGACGTCGATTTGGTCACCTTCGAGGCGTGAGATGGTGTAGTAGCGGTCGGCGTTGCCGTAGACGCTGAAGTGCAGGCCGCGGTCGCGTGAGTCGGTCATGTTCGATGCTGATGACACACCCTTGAGTCTGTTGTCGATGAAATCGAAGTAGGGGCTTCCGTTGGGGTTTCCGCCGAGGTTGTAGATGAGGATGTCGCGTTCGCCGGAATGGAAGAAGTCGAAACCTCCCTGCGTGATGGTGACAGTTCGGGAGAGGTCGCCCGAGGTTACGGTTATAGTTGCCGTGCGGGGTTCGTTGGTCACATTGTTAGTCAGGAGGTTGAACTTGAGGGTGTATTCGGTGGCCTGTGACTGGGTGTCGCCGTCGATTTCGCGTGTGGCCTCGATGGAGTAGCCGGTGACCCATGAAGCCTCCTGCGGGATGGTCACGGTGAACGGAGTTGAGCCTTTGTAAGAGGTGACGATAGGCAAAGTGGTCTGATTCGAGTCGAAGGTCACCTCAACCCCTTTGCCCACGCCGAGGTAGTAGTCGCGGCATGCGATGAAGTCGAAAATCGACTCGTCGTGGTCCTTGAGGAGAATCTCCATACGGTTGTCGGGGAGAGCCTCGCATGCCTCCTTCTCCGTGGGCCAGCCGTAATCGTTGATTCCGGTGATCTCGAACTCGTAGATGTGGTTGCGGAGCACGGGGCAGTAGTCGCCGTCGGCGGTGATGAAGGCCGCCTTGTAGTATCCCTCGACTCCACGGTAGGAGGCGCGTATTATAATATATGTGTGATTCGGTTCGGCCTCATAGATGTAGAACGGGGCCGAGGGTTGAAATTCCCTTGTGACAGAATAAGCGAACTGGTCGGGGAGATTGGGGTTGACCGAGTTCGAGCCGAAACGGACGCACGCTGCATCGGCGGCATCGAAAACCTTGAGCGATTTCACTGTCAATTCTTCGGAACTGTCGGTCACAGAGACCTTGGCCACGGTGCGGACCAGCTGAATAGATGGTGTGGGAGATTCGAGCGCCTCGAGCGTGGAGTAGCCATACATGACGATGTGGTCGAGGTCGTTGGGGTCGGTTGTCATCACCGATTGCGGCTCGAGCGCATTGTCGTTTGCCACGATTTCCACGGCCACGGCATCGGCCGGCACCAGCATTGTGATTGCGTAACCTCCGGAGGCTGGAGAGAGCTGGGCAGTGGTGAAATTCTGACTGCCCACCGTTTCTCCGGCGGTGTTTACGAAGAACGCGCTCAACTCGGCTATGTCGTTTTCGTTGACAGAGCGAGAGTTCACGGCGAACCCTGGCACACGCAGCGTGATAGTCAGGTTTCGTTCAGCGTCATCGACAGGGATGTCGATGCGTCCATTGTCGTCGCAGGCTATCAGAGTCAGCGCAAAGAGAAGAAGATATAATATTCTATTGGAAATATTCATATTAATCAAGGACGAAGATTTGTGGGTCGCCAAGTCCAACCCCATCCGGCGTTATAGAATTCGTAGTAAATGTCTTCCTTTTCGGCGGTGTATGTGTCGCCGGTGTTCGCAGAACCCCTCTGGTTTATAATGAACCAGTCGTAGTCGCCATCGACCTCCAGATACCACCATCCGGGTTTACCTTCGAGTTGGGTCATTGGCACTCCGGGCCAAGCGGCGAGCGGGGTGTCACCGTTGGTTCCTCTGTGCCATGTGTGGACATAGAACGGACCACTTGCGCCGTTGTCATAGAGGTAGTAGCGGTGTTTGTTCGAGGGGTGCCAGTCGGCTGTGGGTCGGCCCTTATGCCATTGACCGGCGAGGTAGTAGCCGACAGAATTGTCGGGGTCGTCGGCGTCGTAGAAGTTATCACCTCCAAACAACAGAGTTTCGTCGCCCGACTCGAGAGTCAGGGTTATGGCCTTGGCGTAGTCGCCCAACGGAGCTTTCGCCGTGATTTCCGTATATCTCCAGTTGCCTTCTGAAGTGGAGAAGACAGCGTCGCTGCCGAGATGGAATTCCTGAGGATTGGTTTCAGTGTTGGAATGTCCGTAGCTCGCGATCCACTTAACCACGGGGGATGCTGTGTAGATTTTATAAGTGACATCCTTCATGACGGGTTTCTCGTCGTAGATCTTATAATAAGGGTCGCACAGGGGGTCGTAGATATACCAACCTTCGCGGTCCTCATAGTCAAAGAGTTGAATACCTGGGTCGAGGTGGTGGGTGCAACGGTGGCGCTGTACACCCTGATCGCTTAACGCACTGAAGATGAACAGGGTCTCACCCGGTTTTATTACCTTTGTCGACTGATGTCCGCCCTCGGTATTGACGGCTTTTGCGTCGGGGGCGAAATCGTGGTAGTACCATCCGGGGTGGATTTCGTCGCGCTCCATGTCGACACCGGGCCACCCGCCGACGAAACGCCAGACATTGTATTCGGGGATCGCACCGCCGACCGTCTCACCCATCTGGGTGTAGGCGTAGAGGTGGTGATAGCCCGCCCAGCCGTCGGCCCAGTTATCAGAATCGCCTTCAGGGAGCCAACCGCTGAAGCGAAGAAGGGTGGAGGCCGTGTCATTATTTCCCTGATTGTCGTTGATGGCCCTGAAATAAATGCGGTAGTCGCCCAGGGGCGGTTTCACTGTCACATTGATTTCGCGGGTCATTCCCTGTGAGCCCGAAGCGGGGTCGACATTGAATGTGTGGGTTGTTGTGGACTCAGGGTCGGTCAGAGCCGTGACAGAGAACACTCCGACGGATGCCAAGGTGTCGGGGCAACGGACAGAGACCACCGATTTGCCCGATGTGAGTTCATTGCCGAAAGCCGCGGAGGAGATTCCGCCGAGGTTGGTCCGGTAGGAGAAAGTTACGGTGTAAGATGGTGATGAGGGGGTGTTTTCGAGCCATACTATCGTGGCCGAGAGGGGTGTGACCTCGAAGAGAGGCACCACGGAATAGTATACGTCGATATATTTGCGGATGTTGTTAGCCTGAATCCACATCTTTGTGTTACCTTCCGGGGGGAAGTCAGAGCCCTCCTTGAAACTGCTGATGGGGATTTCGGGGTTCAGGGTGAACGAGAGTGTGTTTGTCGCGGGGTTGTGACCGGACTGAATTATGAGCGGTTTGCCGTCGATGTTGTCGTCGCAACCGATGGTGACATTCGAAGCGTTAGATTTCGGGGTTCAGGGTGAACGAGAGTGTGTTTGTCGCGGGGTTGTGACCGGACTGAATTATG
>JAXJVW010000202.1:0-25898 GCA_036308365.1 Muribaculaceae bacterium | reverse complement strand
CACCTGTCGCGGACTGCTATTGCCACGATGGCGCGCCGGAAATAAAATGAACTACGCCTACCGGCGCGGTCAGCCTGACGGCTTAAGAAACTGTTTAAAATTTATTTTATATTGTCTTTGAGAGTATTGTCAATATATTTATAATCTTGATTCAGTCATTCAGGAGCCCCTGAACTCCTTCATCAAGATTAAAAATCTAAATGACAATCCTTCTCAAATCCTGCAATAAATAAATTTAAACAGTTTCTAAGAGAGAACCAATCATATCTCAAATCATAAAGTTAAAAACGATCTAAAACATGAAACACTATTCATTATTTATAAAGACGTTTCTGATGCTTGTCATGTTCCTTTGCGGCGCAACGACCGTATGGGGCAATCATCATTACTCCAAGGTGACTGTGTCGACCGGTGACTCAGGACGCGGAAAGGTGTATGTGTCGAATGCGGCGGTTGAGGCTCCGGCTTATGCCGACACAGCTACAGCCACGGCGGATTCCGACGATGGAACCGCTTCGTCAGGAAACCACACATATTATTTATATGCCGAGGCCAGTGAGGGAAACGTGTTCAGGTATTGGCTCGATGAAAGCAATACCAAGGTCACCGCGTCAACCGTGACCGTTACTGCTACCAGCACGAAGAAGAATGACCCTACGACAAAATCATATCAGGCGGTTTTTGAGCCGTCGATGCTGACAATCAAGTCGAGCGACATGAGCTTAGGCACTGTGGCCATCACCAAAGGTGAGTCGTTCAACATCGGTGACCAGGTTACGGTGACAGCTACCAGAGTACGTCCGTTCTCGGGAGAGATGGGTGCGACCTATAGCTCAAAGCATCTTTTCGAGGGATGGTTTGACGAGGATGGTAACTTAGTGAGCGAAAGCGCCAGCTATACATTCAAAATCGAACGGGTCATGGTGCTGACTGCCCGGTTCAGCTTTGAACGCACGATGACCGGCCCCGGATTCTACCGTGCGGTGTGGCTCAACCGCCCCGCTCCCAAAACGGAGTATCTGACACTAGTTGGCAACTATGCTCCATTCACCAGCATACCTCTGAGACGAACTTCTACCGAGGGTGTGATTGAACTCCACACTGATCCCACGGATCCGGGATGTATTGTGAAAGTGACCGGAAAATACACTGATTTGGGCAATGACTACACCGGCGAGCTCGTGGCAATCGACAAACTGGTGCTGGAAGCGCAGGGGATGTCGACAGCCGACATACTTTCAAAATTCAACCTGCAGCTCCGTCAGGCCCATAATCTGGGATTCCTTAAAGTGGCCGCCACATTGAGTGGCAGTGTCGGGGTGCTTGAGTGTTATTCACACTCCAATCCTGATCCGGTTTCACTCGCTATAACCCAGAACCATGACACAAATGAGGTTCAGGACCCCAACTCCTACTTTGACCTGCAGCCGATTGATGAGGCTCATGTCAACGAATACTACTGGGGCGTGAACGCCAGCGAGTCGATGCTGTTCGAGGGACGTTATTGGACAAGCATGTACACCTCATATCCTTATCGGGTGTATGATGACATCAAGGTATATTACATTTCATCGTTAGACTCGGCCAATGGTGAGGACTATGCCGTGCTTGAGGAGATAGAGAGCGGATGTGTTCCCGCCGGAACAGCAGTCATTTTGGCTTGCCCCGGAACCACAGCTGCTGAAAACCGCATGATCCCCTCAATGGAGGATTACCCCGCTATAGAAAACAATCTGCTGTGTGGTGAATATCAGTTGAATTCAAAGGGTAACAGTGTGCCCAAGGCAACTTTCGCCGGTGCGAAAATGAAAGTGCTCGGAGTGAATGATACCGGTGACATTGGTTTCTTCAAGATGGCCGAGGGAACCACATTGAAAGCCAACAAGGCGTGGCTCGATGTCAGCACCCTGCCCCAGGCGGCTCAGAAGCAGCTTAAGATCCGTCGCGCCGGTGAATGCGGTGTGGAAGATGTGGCAGTCGATGCAGAGGACTATCCCGTGAAAGGAATCTTTGACCTTTACGGACGTAAGGTTGATAGCATGGTGCCCGGAACCATCTATGTCATTGACGGCAAGAAGGTTCTTTACCGAAATTAATGGATAAAGTCATACTCCCCCCCCCCCGAGCCTGTCGACCCGACATGGGGGATGGGGGATGACGATTTGATAAAACCGATGGATAAATTTGTAACAATCATATTGACCGTTCTTTGTTGTGCTCTCCCCGTGAGGGCACAACTTGCGGGTGACCCTACCAATCCGGAATTCATCAAGGCCACGCTGGTCATAGCCGATCCGGGCGATGCCGTTTATCAGATTACAGGCCACGGATTCATCAGAATGCGTTGTCAGGCCGCTGACCTGGACTATGTGTTCACGTTTGAGAGCGAGGATGCCGGAGGGGTGTTCGGAGCGTTGTTCCGCACAGTCAACGGCAAGTTCATGGCTGTTGAAACCGAGTCATATATCCGTGATTTCAAGGATAGCGGACGAGTGTTGCATGAGTTTCCGCTCAATCTGAAGCCGTTGCAGAAACAGCGTCTGTGGCAGGTGCTCGACTCGCTGGCGGCCACGGGTGAACATAAGTTCAACATCCGCAAGGAGTCATGCTCGGGCCATTTGCTCAAGGCGCTCGACATTGCACTGGCGCCGTCGCGCATCCATGTGGCAGGCTACGGCACCATGGGTGAGAGCAATGCGAAAGTGTTGGGTGAGGTGTCGGCCGACGTTGCCCCATGGCGCCATCTGGCCATAATTTTGGCTTTAGGGGCCGAGGGTGACGCCGCTGACGACTACCATAACCAGGGAGCACCGACCGTGATAGCCATGGAGTGGAGCAGGTTCAGGATGGTTTCGACCCGTGGAGAGTCCGTGGCGTTGCTCAGTGCGCCCGATGTTCCGTTTGAAGTGCCTTCACGGGACGGTTTCGAGGTCACTCCCATGATGGTTGCTTTGGTCATCTTGATGTTGTCGCTGCTGTCGGCATTTTGTCTGCGTTCCGGAAAGTTGTTGTGGATGGCCGGAGTGATGCGATGGACAGTCGCATCGGCATTGTTCGCCGTTTGGGTCTATCTGGTTGTGGTGGTGTCGATTCCATCGGCCATCGGAGGATGGGAAAACTGGAACTTCGTTTTGTTCAATCCCGCTCCGCTTGTGGCGATGATATGGTTGCGCCGTAACCGGCCGGTGTTCATTGCCATGTCGGTCGTCTTCATGCTATTCGGCTTGATGGCCCCGTTGCTTACCGACACCGTTCTGTGGTCGGTCGGTGTGACGGGGGTGGCATCGGCCGTGTTGTTCTATCCTTGGAAGAAGAAGGATGCTTCCAGTTGACAGGAGGCAGTGAGGTCAGAGAAGATGCATGTCGAGGTGACGGCCATGCTCACGGCTGTGGTTAAATTTCGTTAAATTGGGCCGGGGTGACTGAATTTTCGTTCAATTACGGTGTTTTATTATTAATTTAGCAGGTTAAACGCCAACGCGTATGCTATATTCCAACGCGTATACTATATTTATGAGGAACAGAACAGAAACAACGTCAATGAAGAAAATATTACTTACCGCCATAGCCGCCCTCGGGGGTGTGGCCATGATGATGGCCTCGACCCGTAGTCCCAAAGAGTCAGTAAACAGAAATCTTGAGATATTCTCAGCGATCTACAAGGAGTTGCAGACCTCATATGTCGACAGCATCGACGCCGACAAAACCATGAGGAGCGCCATCGACGCCATGCTGATGACCATCGACCCCTACACTGAATATATTTCCGAGGATGAGCGTGACGACTTCATGACCATCTCCACGGGAGAGTTCGGGGGTATCGGCGCGTATATCGCCCAGCTGAAGAATGGCAATGTCTACATTTCGCAGCCCCAGGATGGCACACCTGCCAAAGAGGTTGGCTTGAGAGCCGGCGACGTGATTGTCGCCATCGACGGCGACACCGTGCTCGGACTGGGTAGCGCCAAAGTTCGCGAACGGTTGCGCGGCAAGGCCGGCACATCGCTCAAAGTGAGGGTAAACCGTCCGTATGTCGGTGCCGACTCGGTGCTGACGTTCGACATCACCCGCCGCATCATCAATGTTGATCCGGTGCCATATTTCGGAGTTGTCCGTGACAGCATAGGCTACATAGCCCTGACAACATTCAATGAGAAATCATACTCGCAGGTGCGTGACGCTCTGGAAGCGTTGAAGGCCGATCCCCGGGTGAAATCGATAGCTCTCGACCTTCGCGGCAACGGTGGCGGACTGCTTGAGAGCGCCGTTCAGATCGTCGGTTTGTTCGTCCCGAAAGGGTCGGAAGTGCTCCGCACCCGAGGAAAGGGGACCATGCAGGAGAAAGTTTACAAAACCACGGTTAAGCCCGTTGACACGGAGATGCCGTTGGTAGTGCTTATCGATGGCAGTTCGGCATCAGCTTCAGAAATCACCGCCGGTGCGTTGCAGGATATGGACAGGGCCGTGATTGTTGGTAACCGCTCGTTTGGCAAGGGGTTGGTGCAGAGCACCCGCATGCTCCCTTACCGCGGTCTGCTCAAGGTGACGATAGCGAAATACTACATTCCCAGCGGACGCCTGATCCAGGCCATTGATTATGCCCACCGCAACGAGGATGGCTCGGTTGACCGTATCCCCGACAGCCTGACCACGGTTTATCACACCGCAGGTGGGCGCGAAGTGCGCGACGGGGCCGGCATCACCCCTGACATAAAAGTTGACTATCCCGACGCCACACGTTTGGTTTACAATGTTGTTCGCGACATGTGGGCGTTCAATTATGCCACCAAATTTGCCGCCGAACATGACACCATAGCTCCGGTTGACCGGTTTGAAATCACCGACGAAATCTATTCCGACTTCAAGAATTTCATCGATCCGAAGCGGTTTGAATATGACAAGGTGTGTGAGGTTATGATCGACAATCTGGAGAAAGTGGCCAAAACCGAGGGCTACATGACCGACTCGGTGAAGGCTCAGATTGATAATCTGCGCCAACTGTTGCGCCATGATCTCGACAAAGATCTTGACATAAACCGCGATGAGATTTCAGACTATCTGGCGCGTGAAATCACCACCCGCTATTACGGTGACAAGGGAGCAGTTTCGCAATCCATAAAGATGGACATTGCTCTCGACTCCGTGGCCGGGATGTTCAAAACCCCCGGACGCTACGACAAAATATTGAACCCGAAGAAGTGACATAAGGAAAGTGGAACTCTCTGATCTCGAACATCTTTTTCTACCCGCCAAACGTGGGCAGGCACTCAGGAAGCTGCTGAAAACCACCGGGGCGGGGGGCATAGCCGGGCTTTATAATCTGGCCGGCTCATCGGCCGGGATGGCCCTTGCGGCAGTTGCGCGTGAGCTCAGCACACCGTTGTTGGTTGTTGGCGACTCGCGCGATGACGCCGGTTATCTCTATCATGACCTTTCGCGACTTATGGGTGAGGAGGCGGTGCTGGTGCTTCCGTCGGCCTATCGGCGCGACATCAAATATGGGCAGATCGATCCGGCCTCCGATGTGGCCCGCACTGAAACATTGAGCTCATGGCATAGCGCCGCGGGGCTGAAGGTTGTGGTGACATATCCTGAGGCGATGGCCGAGGTAGTGGCCTCGAACGACGAGATAACCACTCACTCGCGCCAGCTCGGAGTGGGTGACACCGTCGACATGAAAGAGCTCGAGCGGTGGCTCAGGGAGAATGATTTCAGTCAGGTTGACTATGTTTATGAGCCGGGTCAGTTCGCCACCCGCGGCTCCATCATCGACATATTCAGCTACTCGCATGAGCTCCCCTACCGAGTCGACTTTTTCGGTGATGAAATCGACACCATCCACACGTTCAATGTCGACACCCAGCTGTCGGCCCAGAAAAAAGAGCAGGTCAACATCATTGCCAACATGGCTGGAAAAACCGCCGGCAACGGATTGTCGTTGCTTGAGTTCGTGCCTGAGGGAACGGTTGTCGCGTTGCGTGACGCCGCCTACACCGTTGAGCGCATCAAGGCTATCGCCGGCGAGGGGTTCAGCCAGAGTTCGCTGCTCGCCGATGAGGGTGACGCCGGGGCCATGCGCAAGTTGGTCGATGCCGAACAGTTCAGCGAACAGCTGGCCGGGATGCCGCAATTGCGGTTCACTTCGGCGGCTCAGTTGCCGGCCGGATGCAGTGCCGGACTCGACTTCAAGTGTGAGCCGCAGGGGTTGTATCATAAGAATTTCGACATCATCAGCGAGTCGTTCACCCAGTTTATTGAGCGTGGCTACTCGATCTACATACTCAGTGACAGCGCAAAACAGATTGAGCGACTGCGCCAGATTTTCGAGGACCGGCAGGAGAAAATCAGTTTCACGCCGGTGATAACCACTCTCCACGAGGGTTTTGTTGACAACACGGTCAAATGCTGTGTGTTCACCGACCATCAGATATTCGACCGTTTCCACAAGTATAACTTCAAGTCAGACCGTGCCCGCTCAGGTAAAGTGGCTCTGTCGCTCAAAGAGTTAGGGTCGATTTCACCCGGTGACTACATTGTGCATGTCGATCATGGGGTGGGTAAGTTCGCGGGGATGATACGCAGCAATGTCAACGGCCACCGTCAGGAAATGATAAAGCTCGTTTACCAGAACGATGACATCATTCTCGTGTCGGTGCATTCGCTCCATAAGTTGGCCAAGTATCGCGGCAAGGAGGGCGTGCCCCCGAAAATCAACAAATTGGGCACCGGTGCATGGAACAAAATCAAGGAACGCACCAAAAGCCGTCTGAAGGATATAGCCCGCGACCTGATAAAACTCTATTCCGAGCGTAAGAACAAGGAGGGGTTCAGGTTTTCGCCCGACACATACATGCAGCAGGAGCTGGAGGCCTCGTTCAAGTATGAGGATACCCCCGACCAGCTGTCGGCCACGCAGGCCGTGAAGGCCGACATGGAGAGTGCCAAGCCTATGGACCGCCTGATTTGTGGCGATGTGGGTTTCGGCAAGACTGAGATAGCGGTGCGCGCGGCGTTCAAGGCTGCGGCCGACGGTAAACAAACCGCCATTCTCGTGCCCACAACAGTGCTGGCCTACCAGCATTTCAACACATTCAAGTCGCGTCTGAAGGATTTCCCCGTCAGGGTTGACTATCTGTCGCGGGCGCGCACGTCGAAGCAGGTCAACGAGATTCTGAAAGATCTTGAGGCAGGCAAAATCGACATAATCATCGGCACCCACAAGCTGATAGGCAAAAGCGTCAAATTCAAGGACTTAGGGCTGCTTGTGATCGATGAGGAACAGAAATTCGGTGTGGCCATTAAGGAGAAACTCAAGCAGATGAAAGTCAGCGTTGACACCCTCACCATGAGTGCCACCCCCATACCCCGCACCCTTCAGTTCTCGCTGATGGGTGCGCGCGACCTGTCGAACATACTCACGCCGCCGCCTAACCGTTTCCCCATCATCACCAATGTCAGCACCCTGACCGACGAGGTTCTGGCCGAGGCGGTCAACTTCGAGTTGTCGCGCAACGGTCAGGTGTTCATCGTCAACCACCGGATCGAGGGTCTTTATGACATCCAGGCCATGCTGCGCAGGGTGGTCCCCGACGCCCGCACCGTGGTTGCCCATGGGCAGATGCCGCCGGCCGAACTTGAGCGGATAATCATTGATTTCGCCAATCATGACTATGATGTGTTGATAGCCACAACGATCATCGAGAGCGGCATAGATATGCCCAACGTCAACACCATGATGGTCAACAACGCCCAGAACTTCGGATTGAGCGAGCTGCATCAGCTGCGCGGGAGGGTGGGCCGCAGTTCACGCAAGGCGTTCTGCTATCTGTTTGTGCCTCCCCACATTCCGTTGACCCCCGTGGCCCGGCGCCGTTTGCAGGCCATTGAAAGTTTCAGTGAGCTGGGAAGCGGCATCCACATAGCCATGCAGGACCTTGACATCCGCGGAGCGGGAAACCTGTTGGGAGCGGAGCAGAGCGGATTCATTGCCGACCTGGGTTATGAAACCTATCAGAAGATATTGCGCGAGGCAGTGATGGAGCTGCGTAACGAAGAGTTCGCCGACCTCCCTGACAGCGACGATGCCCAGCAGGATAAGGAGTATGTGACTGACTGTGTGATAGAAAGCGATCTGGAGCTGTTGTTGCCACCGTCGTATGTGCCCACGGAAAGTGAGCGTATAGCACTGTATCAGGAACTCGACAGCATTGAGCGCGAGCTCGACCTGCAACAGTTCAGACTGCGCATGGAGGACCGTTTCGGTAAGATTCCGCGTGAAACCCTCGAGCTGATGCGTATACCACGGCTCAGACGTCTGGCCCGCCAGCTGGGAATAGAGAAGGTGAATCTCAAGGGTGGAAAAATGTATATCTATTTCGTGGGTGAGGAGAACAAAGCCTACTATCAGAGCCCTATGTTCGGCAAGCTGCTGCACTATCTGCAGCTCAATCCGCGGCGTGTGGCCATCCGTGACAACGGCGGCAAGCGCAGTTTTCTGATTTCATCGGTTGAGTCGGTGGAGCAGGCTGTGGAGATATTGAACGAGGTTCATCAATTAGCATCATTATGATCAATCTGAAAGATACGTTAGAGCGGGCGGTGGAGCAGATCAACCGTCCGGAGTTCGCCGAGGCCGACCCGGTGGGTTTTCCCCGCCGGTTCAGTGACCAGCGCGATGTGGAGATAGTGTCGGTGCTCACTTCGCACATAGCCTGGGGCAACCGCAAGATGATATGCTCCAACTGTGAGAAATTGCTCGGGATTATGGAGCGGCAGCCCCACGCCTTCCTGATGGAGGGTGACCTTGAGGGGATTGATTCAGAGAGGAACATACACCGCACCTTTTTCGGTCGCGACCTGAAATATTTTATGCGTGGACTGCGGCGGATTTATGCTGAGTATGGCACTCTTGAGGGGTTTGTGGCGGCCAACGGGATTGACCGTAGCGAGGCGCCGTCGTGGCATCTCGCCGCACTGATGAACGGAGTCATGGCCGAGGCCAACCGGGAGTGTGCCAAGTCAGTCCGTTGCCTGCCTGAGAATCTGGCGAGCACTCCGTTGAAGCGGCTTAACATGGCGCTCCGATGGCTGGTGCGTGACGACGGCATAGTTGATATGGGTGTGTGGAAAGCGTTGAAACCGAGTCAGTTGTATATTCCGCTTGATGTGCATGTGGCTAATACGTCGCGCCGGTTCGGACTGCTTGAACGTAAGTCGAACGACCGTAAGGCTGTTGAGGAACTGACGGCATGTCTGCGTAGATTTGACGCTGCCGACCCGGTGAAATATGACTTCGCCCTGTTCGGACTCGGGGTCAGCGGCCAGTGATGTCCGACGGCGGTCAGTGGGCCGGGGGTAGCTCCTTTGCCGGCGCTGAGTCGACAGTCATCACCACACCCGTGGTCCGGAACCGTTCGAGCAGTTTGAGATAGAGGTGGTCAGACGACAGCAGGCGGGTGTCGCCCACAAGAATGTTGTGGCTCCGTGAGCGGGTTAGCGCCACGTTGAGCTTGCGGTCGATGATGCGTCCGTTCTCCACGAACCTTGTTGAGGTCATGAACGGGAACTGGTCGGGCCGTTTTATTGTGAACCCATAGATGATGTAGTCGCGCTGGCTACCCTGGAAACGTTCCACGGTGTCGATGGTTATGGATTGCAGTTCGGGGATTCTCAGGTTGAGGATCTCTTTTTTCATCGCCGCGATCTGGTTGCGGTAGGGGACAATCACGCCGACGGTGCGCTCAGGGTTGAACGATGGCTGTTCTCTAAGATATATCTCCTTCAGAATCATGGCTATAACCTTGGCTTCACGTTTGTTGGCGTTGTCGTTGGTGACAGGCCGGTCGGGGGCCACGTCGACGAAAATGTTGCGGAACCGGTTGAGCGATTCGGCTATTTCGTTTGTGGCCGGAAGCTGCGGAATCAGTGCCGTCTGATGGTCGAGTGGCACCGTTCCGAGGTTGCCGTCGTAGAAAAATTCCGAGGCTATGGCTGCCACGTCGGTGTGCATTCGTCCTTGGTTCGAGAGTGAGTGGACATGTTGAGGTGGAAGCTCCCCGTTGTGGCAGCGTCGGATAATGTCGAGCTGACGCTCGAAGAACGACCTGCGGCAGTCGGTCAGTCCGATCATTCGTAGCGTTTCCGAGTCGACGGCCGACTCCTCCGGCGACTGTTTTACCACCGCGGGCAGCTGTTTGTGGTCGCCTATGAGCACGAATTTCCTGATGGCCGGCTGCCCTGCATGTGTCGCTGAGAGGAGCCCGATGATGTGGGGTTCGAGGATTTGTGAGGCTTCATCGATGATGGCCAGTGAGAAGCCGCGCAGATTGAACAGCGACATGTTGGCGGTGAGCGACTGGGTTGTTCCCACGATTACACGCGATGATTTCAGCAGTTCCCTGACCTGACCGATACGGTCGCATTGCCGCACCTTGGCCCCGATCATGCTGTCGGCATACAGGGCGGAGCATCCGAGCGATGTGCCCAGACGTATGAATGGGATCGCGGCCTCGGTCAGTTTGCCGCAGATTTCGTCGACCGCACGGTTGGTGTAGGCTCCTAACAGTGCCGACGAGGCCGGGTCGGCGAGTTCCTCCGTCAGAATGTTCATCAATCCGTGTGAGGTTTTACCTGTTCCGGGCGGGCCAATGACAATGAACATCTCCTCGGCCTGTTTTGCATTGAGCACCAGTTGGTTGAAGGCGCCGTAGGATTGTGACAGCGTTTTCGACTTGTCGGTGCGGGCGGGGCGGTTGCCCAGAATCAGTTCGCGACGGTCGGGCGACGCGGCCAGGAACGTGTTGATGTTGCGCCAGAGCGATTTGAACGATGAGTCCATCACGTCGTGCTCCATGGCCCAACGTTTGTCTTCGCGGTTGTTGAAGAATGCTCTGTTTGTTTGCGGTGCGCGCAGGGTGACGGTCACCATGTTGTCGGTGATGTCAGAGATTGAGCATCGAATCACTATTCCGGCCCTGATGTCAGGGACCGATCCGATGGCGTAGGGGTAGAGGACCACGATGTCGCCGGTGCGGAAGTTGGGCATTTCGCCGTTGTCGTCGGAGGGTATGGCGAGAGTCACGCCGCTTACCGCATTGTTTTCGTCCATCACCATCGCTTTAATGGCGAGATTGTGGATTATGTTTCCGGCGTTTACTTTCTCCTCGAGGGTGCATTTCCATGCGGCCGCGAATCCGTCGGCCGCGCCGTTGTTGTCGCATCCCACCTTGCTGTAGTATTGCTCGAGAGCCACGAAGCGGAACAGTCTGGCGGCGTATTCCCTCGACAGCGCATCGGCGTTTAAAATCGGCCGGAGCGCCGACTCAATGTCGGGTTTTGCCCACTGCTCCCAAAACTTAGGGTTGACATAGTCGCCATGGAGCGACTCTGCCGACAGCGTCATCAGCCGGTTTATGCCATCGGCGCGGGCAATCTTTAGTTCCTGGCACACCAGGAGGTTGCGCATGCGCATGGCTGAGACCAGCACCTGCGGCACGGCCCGTTCATAGAGCAGTGGCTCGGGGTAGCGAGAGTAGAGCAGGTAGGGGTTTATGTCGCAGTTGGGGATGTTGAGCCCGTAGTGGAGTATGGCCTGATAGAGGATCAGCTGCACCAGATGTGGCTCGCGATGCACCGGTTTGCCCGAGTCGTTGCTTCCCAGGTCGCCCTTTCCCGATTTCTGTTCCACCAGCAGAGAGCAGTCGGTTTGCAAGAGGTCCATACGGCCTTGCAGACCGAGCATCTCGCAGAAAAACGATGGTTCGAGGATGATCTTGTCGGAGTCATATTGCGGCATCTGGCGTAGGCTTACGCTGACGGCTTTCTCGATGTTGCTTTTTTGACACCGGGCATTGTTGTGGAACTCCCGGTCGAGGTCATCGCAAACGGCGATCCTGACGGCGTTTCCCCGGAAAAAGTTGGTGGCGAGGGTGTTGTAGGGTTGTTTTATGGCGCCACCGCTTCGGACCGCCTCGTCGAGTAGCTGTCCGGCGAATCCACCGAGCAGAATGTGTCGGGTCACCGTTTCGGGCTTGACCCGTTTAAGCAGACTCACCAGTGGTGAGCGGGTGTAGGTTTCGTAGCATTCGGCCACGCCGGTGATGTCGACCAGATAGTCCGGTTCAGCCACTATCAGTTCGGCCGTGGCCCGTCCGTGGCCCAGTTCGCGGGGGAGGATGAGGTTGAGGTTCATCCCCCGGCTGAGATGTGGGAGCAGATAGCGGATGTCGCACCCCTTTTCGGGGTATGCGTCGAGCGCCGCAGATTGCCCGCCGGGCAAAGCTACGGTGACGGTGTCGGCGCCGATGTTCGTTACTACGGCGCGACAGTAGCGGCGGTTATCGGGAAACATTGGTTGAGTCAACGGGGGCAGGGATGAAACCTTCACGAATCATGAGCAGGGAGTCAGAGTGGGAGATCGCCACGGTGTCGCTGTTGAATTTTACGTGTGAACGGTTGATTGACAAGCGTTTGCTGCGTGCGCTCCGGCGGAAAATATTTTCGATTTGCCGCACGAGGTTGATGCGTGTGGTGTCGGCGATTGAGAGTCGTTCAATGCTCTGGTTTTCTTTGAACTTGGCACCTCCCATGCGTATTTTCATGTCGTCGACATTGCCGGTGATGTTTATTCCGAACTTGAACGGCAGGGGTGACTTCAGCACCGAGATGTGGTAGTTGAGGTTGAAGGCCATGTCGTTGGTTCCCATCACTCCGAGTTTGTAGCGGTCGATGTCAAACATGAACGGGAAAATTTCGAGTTGATTGTTGTCCATGACCATTTCGACGCTCATGTGGTTGATCATGTTTTGCTTCTTGTTCTTGAACATCAGCCACTTCGACAGGAATTTGAATGTGTCGGGGTCGAGGAGCACCAGAGAGTCGCCGCTGAGTTTAATGGCCGCCTGCATGGAAGGGATGATAAAGTTCATTGTCGAGTCGATCTGTGACGTTGCGGCAATGTCGGCGTCGATTATTCCGGCGAAGTTGTTCAGCATAGGCATCATGGTGTCGATGGCCGGCACCAGTTTCATCACCTTGGCCAGGTTGAAACGGTTGATTTTCAGACCCATGCCAAACTGAATGTCGTTTTTCTCATATGTTGAGTAGAGGGCCGTCATGTCGATGTTGCCGATGTCGGCCGACGCTTTGAGGTCGCGCAGGTTTATGGCTTTGTCAATGACCATCATCTCGCCGCTGAAATCATGGAAAACGATGTCGGTGTAGATCAGATTCTTCGCTTTGAGGGTCAGGTTGGCCTCGATGTTTCCGGGCACCATGAAAGCTTTCGGGGGTATGGTGTCGGTGTTTACGGAGATTTGTGCCGTTTCGATGTTTCCGGCTTCCATCGAGGCCATCATGTCGTGGTTGTCAGAGCCGAAATCGGCGAATGCCAACTGGCTCAACTCGTTGACGTTGAGGGTGTCAGACGCCACCGAAAGACGTATTTTCAGGCGGTTGTCGCGGCGAGAGTTTGTCAGTGCCCTGCGGATGTTTCCGATGTAGCCGTTGACGAGGAAGTCGCTGTGGCCGAGGCGGTAGTGCAGGTCGCGCATGTTGACGCTGTCGGTTGAGAACCGCAGGTCGACATTGCGGAAGCTGTTAGTCACGGGGAAGGCTTTGATGAACATGCGTCCGGCGTCGGCTGTAACCGATCCGGTCACGTCCCATCGGCGGAGCAGCGCTTTCATTCCGGAGTCGACCTGCATGTCGATGTTGTCGAGGTCAGCGTCGGCATGTTGCCGCCGGCGTCTGTTGTGGCGGGCCAGGGAGTCAACGTTGTTGCGTGTGGCACGTTTGCGCAGATGCGCCGAGATGTCGAAATGGCTTTTTGAGAGTCCTGCCACGGCGTCGGGGGTTGCGCCGATGACCCTGCGGGCGTCAAACACAAGTGAGAGCAGCGGCACTTTCGAGTCGCCGTTGAAGCGTTTGAGTCCGGCCTTGCAGCTAACGTCGGTCAGTCGCAGACGGATTGAGTCGGCTGAGTCGACCATGCGCAGGTTTCCGAAGTTGAGTGTGCCACCGAAGCCGTTGACCTGGGTGGTGTCGACGGTGTGGCTTGTCAGTCTGGTGCCGAGGCTGCCCTTCATGTTGTTCATTGTCAGCGAGATAGTCTCGTAGTTAATGTTTCCGGAGTCGATTTTCAGGGATACTGTGAGCAGAGAGTCAACCAGTTGGTCGTTGGTTGAGATGCGGCGGTTTGTGCCGAATTCCAGACAGCTTTTGTTCACGTAGGCTCGGGTAGAGCTGTCGGTTGACACAAACGTGAAGTCGTCGAGGTCGATGTCGCCGTTGATTTTCACTTTGTGGAACTTGTTGACCTGGAGGTGGCTCATGCGCATGTCAACGGCAATGTCGGCCTTGACTTTCCCTTCGATCAGTGACGCGAAACGTTGGGTGACCTCGTCGGGGAGCATCTCCACGTTGAGCCTGCCTTTGAAGTCGGCCTTCACCATCGGGTCGGAGATGATGTCGCGCAGTTCGGCGTTAAGGTCAATATCGATTGCCTTTCCGTTGATTACCAGTTTGTTGAGGTTGAATACGGATTTGTTTATGTCGCCGCCGTCGATGTCGGCCGACAGATTGGCGATGATTCTTTTCAGGTGGAGTTCACGGTAGTCGAGTCGGCATTGCGGGATGTCAATCTCGCACTTCATGTCGGGGATCAGACGCGTGGTGTCGGAGGGTGTGTAGGGAGCGGTCAATTCGGCCCGTAGCGTGACTTCCATATTGGTGTCGAGGGGCTTGGCAGCCTTGTCGTAGGGGGCCGGGACGAGGGAGGCCAGATAGGATAGCGGCAGGCGGTCAACCTCACCTTTGAAATCAGTGACACGCAGTGTGTCGGCGAAATCTATTCCGGTGGAGAATGTCAGATGGAGCGAGTCGACGTTGATGTCGAAGTCGTTGAGTAACAGTGAGTAAGGTGCGCTCTTATCCCATCCGATGGCACCGTTCAGGTTGACCGGGAGGTTGTGCAGATTGAATGTTTCAAACATCGGCGAGCGGCTCTCCATGTCGACACTGAGGGCGTAGACCGGGGCTTTGTCACCTTTCAGCTCGATGTTATTGATGTTGAGGGTGACGTCGGTTGAGTCGGCCAGGTTCCTGAATCTCAGCGGACTGGCGTTTGTCAGTGCGAACCGGTTGATGCTGATTGAGGGGATGGTCGATGAGGATGATTCCAGGGAGTCAGCCTCGGCCGGTGGCAGTATGTCGAAATTCGAGAAACGGTCGTTGACCATCAACAGGTTAGCTTTGGGGCTGTCGATGATGACATCGTAAAGAGCCAGTTCGCCCAAGCCCAGTTGTGCCAGATTTACACCGGCGTGCATCCGGGCCACAGACAGGAGGGAGTCAGCGTCGGCCGGAAGGTCGACGGCGAGCGAGTCGGGGAGTTCATTAAGCGACTTGCTGATTACCTCGAGCGAGTCCACGTCGAGGGTGAGCTTGGGAAATGTGTGCCAGAAGGTCAGTTCTACCTTTTGGATTTTCACCTGCGCATTCAGATAGTCGTTGGCGGCGTCCTCCACCATAGGCGTGAGTTTCTCTGGGGTTAGAATCCACACAATCAGTGTGCATGCCACGATAAAAATCAGCAGCACCGAGGCTACGAGCCAGAACAGAAACTTCAGGATTCTTTTCCAGAGTTTGGCCGGCTTTTTTGTTTTTTTCCCTTTAGGGTTGTTGGTTTCGGTTTCGTTGTTCATGATCAGAGTTGTTTTGGACGCGCTGTGATGTGGAAACAACCTTGCTTGCGTTCATATTTGACATAGCATCGGCCCTGGTTGCGGAACGAGTTTAGCACTTCGCCCAAGAGGTTTTTCATGTCCTCCTGCGTGCGAGGTGTTGTGACTGAGTCACAAATGAATTTGGCGTAACTGATGTCGAAAGTTGTTGCATGGCAGTGGGCCGACGAGTCGACTGCGTTGCGGTTGCGACGGCGTAGTTTTTTGACCGTAGCCGGGGTTCGGAGCACGCTTGTGACCTTCAGGCGGTAGTCGCCTCCACCGCGTGCTTTGAGCGAGTCGACCCAGCTGCGGCTTATATCCTCGAGGAGTTCCGCCGCTTCCGGCACCAGGAAAGGGAGCGAGTGGGTCAGTTTGTCGACGAAATAATATCTGTTTGAACGAATACGCACCAGCGGGCGGCTTGCATGCCAAATATCCTTCATGTCGGCTATGGGTTCAATTCCGAGAGTGGTGGCCGCTTCGAGGTGTCGGTAGTTGCTGTCGTTGAACACCCTTCCGAGCACACCCGGGCTGTTGATGCGCATTTTGATTCCTCCCGGAGGCATGGAGTCGAAATGAGCGTCAAAAGGATTAGGTTCGTTGAATTGGCTGAAGTAGCTGTCCTCGACCGTCGGGGTGGGGTTTTCAGTATGTATATTGTCGGAGCAAGCGCATATTCCCATGAAAAGGAGCGATGCCACCGGTGCTAATAATCTGTTCATTACCCTTTGGAGTGATTAATTTCACACAAAGATACGACATTGCGGCGTTCTTTTCAATAAAAAAGAAGCATTTTATGTTGGAGTAAACAATTTTTTGCTAAATTTGCAGAAGCGCATTGAAGCTGTCGGAAGGGTTATCCCTGCCACTGATGCCATGACTGACCCTGTTAAATTGTTCTGTAGAAAGGTTTTTGTCCGTTTTGTTAATTTTCAACGGTTGGGACCATGTAGCTGCGGAGTGTCAAGCCCGCGGAAAACATGTTCCAAAATGAATCCCATCTCTCCACCATTAGGGTTAAGCATCGGGGTGTCAGTGAGATAATTCCCGGGGGCACACAAGGCTCAGGTGGGTCGACGTAAATCGTTTTGTTCACCTGTCAACGGATTCAAATAACCAAAGAATACAAAGCGATGAATATCAGAAACAGACGCTATGATTTCCTGATTGTGGGTGCCGGGCTTTTCGGCGCCACTTTTGCACGACTGGCCACTGACCGCGGCTACACATGCCTGGTAGTGGAGAAACGACCTGTCACGGGCGGAAACATCAGATGTGAGTCAATAGAGAATATTAACGTGCACCGCTATGGTGCGCACATTTTCCACACGTCGGACCCCACGGTGTGGAATTTTGTCAATAGCTACGTTAAATTCAACCGATTCACCAACTCGCCTGTCGCGCTGTTCGATGGCAAACTCTACAACCTTCCGTTCAACATGAACACGTTCTACGCCCTGTGGGGATGCACTACTCCTGCGCAGGCCATGGAACGACTGGAACGGGAACGGAGCGAGGCCGCCGTGAAACTGAAGGCGTCGGGTGTGACAGAGCCCCGCAACCTTGAGGAGCAGGCGCTGCTGCTCGTGGGTAAGGATATCTACAGCAAGCTCATAAGCGGCTACACCCGCAAGCAGTGGGGACGTCCGTGCGATGAGCTTCCGGCGTTTATCATCAGGCGTTTGCCCGTGCGTCTGACATTCGACAACAACTACTTCAACGACACCTACCAGGGTATTCCCGAGGGTGGCTACAACCTGCTTATCGAGAAATTGCTCAAAGGGTCGGAGGTGGTCACCGATTGCGACTTCTTCGAGCACCGCAGCCGCCTGAGCCACATTGCCAACAAGATTATCTTCACAGGAAACATCGACCGTTACTTCGACTACCGCTACGGGCCGCTGGCCTATCGCTCCGTCAGATTCGAGGACGAGATTCTCGACACGCCCAACTACCAGGGTGTGGCGGTTGTGAACTACACCGATTCCGAACCGGCCTGGACACGCATCATTGAGCATAAGCATTTCGAGATGTTCGGCGACGCCGTCTATGCCAACCCGCGCACGGTGATTTCGCGTGAATACTCGGCTGAGTGGCATGAAGGGATGGAACCGTTCTATCCGGTCAACGATAAGCTAAACAACGAACTATATGAGAAATACAGAGAGCTCGCCGCACAGGAGAAAAACGTGTGGTTCGGCGGTCGGCTTGCTGAATACAAGTATTACGACATGTCGCCCACGGTGGCGCGGGCAATGGCTCTCGCAAAAGAACTGACTCGACGATGAATTGCTACATTTCCAAGAACTACAGAAACTTAGGTAACGCCGGCGATAAGGCGAAAACTGACATAGAGGCGGTGATGGACCGTCAGGGGTTCGTCAACATAGGTTTGCCGCAGGGACGGTCGAAAAACACTGTCAAGGCCTATTTCACCACACTGCTCAGTGTGTTGAAAGGTGTGGCCGCCTTGAAAAAGGATGACATTGTGGTGTTGCAGTATCCGCTGAAGAAATACTACGATTTCGTGGTTTCACGCGCTGTGAATAAAGGGGCCAAGGTGATCACAGTGATTCACGACCTGGGCAGCTTCCGCCGCAAAAAGCTCACCGTTGAGCAGGAGGTGGCGCGCCTGAACCGCTCGTCGGTGGTGATTGTGCACTCTCCGTCCATGCTAAAATGGCTCCGCGATCATGGCGTGACAACCAAGATGGTAGTTCTCGGATTATTTGATTATCTTTCAGATTCACAAGCTGTTGAGCGTGCTGATGAGCCGTCAGCGCGTCCCGGTTTGATGTTTGCGGGCAACGTGGGTCCGGTGGCCAACGGATGGATCTATGAGCTTGCCAACGATGCCCCCGATGTTGACCTTGTGCTTTACGGCGGCGGAATGGACCATTCACGCAAAACCGCCAATATGGTTGAGAAAGGATTCGTTGACTCCGACACACTGATAGCCACCGCTGAGGGTGATTACGGTGTGGTTTGGTATGGGGACTCGCTCGATGAAGGGGCCGGGCCGTTGGGCGACTATCTCCAATATAATGCTCCGCACAAAACGTCGCTCTATCTCCGCGCCGGTATTCCGGTAATAATCTGGGAGAAGGCTGCATTGGCTCAGATTGTCAGTGAGTTAGGTGTTGGAATCGCTGTGCCTTCATTGCGAGGAATCACGGAGCGACTGAAAGAAATCACTCCTGAAGAGTATGCCCGGATGCGCCGAAATGCCGCTGAGGTTGCGCAACGACTCGCTGATGGAGAATTTATCGCCGAGGCACTCCGGAAAGCGATCGGGATGGCCCGATAGGGTATGGCTTTAATGCGACTGATGACAATGATTGTCAAAGGGATAGTTTGTGCAGGACACGTGTGTAGAGCTCGATGGCCTCACGGATTTCATCGTGACGGATGAACTCGTTTGCGGTGTGGGAACGTGATGAGCTTCCCGGGCCTAACTTCAGTGATGGCCATGGCATCAGGGCCTGGTCGCTAAGCGTGGGTGAGCCGAAAGGAGTGCGGCCGTGGAGCGTAAGCCGCTGTACGATAGGGTTTGACAGCTCTACTTTCGATGGATTGAGACGGGTTGAGCGTGGTGTCACTTCAACTTGCGGCCCTACGGCTTGACGTATCATTGCGAGGGTGGTCAGGTTGTCGTAGGCATCGGTGGTTCGAACGTCAACCACGAATTTGCACAAGTCCGGGACTACGTTATGTTGCGTTCCGGCATTGATTTGAGTCACCGAAATCTTCACCGGGCCAAGCATCGCTGACACCTCCGGGAAGGTCAGGGTGGAGAGGGCCGTGATGGCCGGAATAGCCTTGAGGATAGCGTTAACACCCTCATTACGAGCCGCATGACCCGACACACCGCGCACTTCACAATCCAGCACCATAAGTCCTTTTTCAGCCACTGCCGGTTGCATTTCCGTTGGTTCTCCCACCAGTGCGACGGTGATTTCAGGCAACATGGGCACCACCGACTCCATGCCGTTTTTACCGCTTACCTCCTCCTCGGCCGAGGCCACGAAAATAAGATTGTAGCTTTGCGGATAGGCGGTCAGAAAGCGGTAGGCGGCGATGAGCGACACCAGCGGCCCGCCGGCGTCATTGCTTCCCAGACCATAGAGTTTTCCATCTTCTTCGAGCGGAGTGAATGGGTCGAGGGTCCATCCGGTCACCGGTTTAACGGTGTCGATGTGGGAGTTGAGCAACAGCGTCGGGCGACCGGCGTCGAATCCGGGCGCGGTGACTATGATGTTGTTATGGTGGCGGATAACTTCGCCCGGCATGTTGCGCCGGGCGAAATTTTCCACGATATCAGCCGCGCGGGTCTCATCTCGGCTCACTGATGGAGTGGCGATGAGCTCGCGCAGCAGGTCGATAGAGTCATAGTAGAGGTCGTCGAGCATGGGAATAGGGGGGATGAGCTAAGTTATTTCACTATCAGCTTGCCGGTCAGCTTGCCGGCTTTGACAATGTAAATGCCGGGAGTGGCCGGGGCAGTGAAGCTGTTGCCATAGGTTTCGGCAACTTTCGCGCCGGCGAGGGTGTAGATGCTGACAGCCGCTTCAGCCGACAGGGTTACCACCGCACCGCGTTCAACAGGATTGGGGCTGAAGGTGAGTTTCGAGGTGGCGTTGTCAATGACTGATTCCACGCCGTCCTCATCCTTGATGTTGTCGTAGACGAAGCTGTAGGAGGGCACGGTGATGGTGTGGGTGGTGGCATTGGCGTTGCCCAGATAGAAACGTAAACCGTTGAGACGCAACGGGAATACCTCGCGGATTGACTTGTCGGCGATGTCGGCGACGGGGATAAGCATTACTGAATTCTCATCGTTGGGGAAATCGACGGTGTAGGGCTGTGACACGGTTCGTCCGGCGAGGTTGGTATACATCAGATAAACCGATGAGATCTTTGCCGATCCGGGGTTAACCACCAGTCGCAGTGAGTCAGGGATGGCGAATGTGGTTGCTTCGGCCTGAACTTCAAGGTAGGGTTTGCGGGTGCTGCTGATGGTGAATTTAGTTGAGAAGCCACCTTTGCCGTCGTTTTCAACGGTGATATCTTTGACGCCTGACTTGGCGGTTTTGAATGTTGTTTCGGGAGTGTGGATGCTGAGGTAGCGTGAGGTGGGTATCTGCGCTTTCACCGGAAGCTCGAGCTTGATGTCGTCTATTTCGGCGCGGATGATGGTCTGACCTTCGGCCACGGCAGATATGACACCTGCCTCGTTGACAGTCGCTATGGAAGGATTGTCGGAGGTCCATGTGAGCGCTGTATTGGCCACGGGAACATCGGAGCCTTGAACCTCAGCCACCACTTCGGCGGAGTAGGGGTTGAACTGGTCGATGATGGCCTCGCCCAGACGCATGCGCGGGCTCGCCTTGCTCACTTCCACGGGGATGGTCGCCGAGGCGCCGTTGGCCGTAGCTTTCAGGGCGTGATAGCCCGAACCGTTGGTGAAGAGCACGTTGCCTTCCGCGGTCACGGTGCCCAGTTCGTCGGAGCATGAGAGGGTGTAGCCTTTATAGTCGGTGTCGATCAGCACGCCATATTTGTTGAATGCGTAGATGCGGGGTGAGTAGTAGCAGTAGCGGGGCAGGGCAATATGTTTCTGCTCGAATTCAATAGTCGCCACCTCATTGTCGACCGGCGCCACCGCCACCGCGTAGACACCGTTGGTTACGGCTCGTTCACTGCCGTCGGAGGGTTTGTTGCGCACGCCCATTTCCTTGACGTAGAGGGCTGATGAGCCGCCGCCGTCAAAGTTCATGGCTTCGGTGCATCCGAGTTGGATCATGATGTCGGCCAACTGACGCGACACCACCCCTACGGAAGCTCCGCGTCCGTCGACAACCAGCAACACGAGTTTGGTGCCCGTGGGGTCGAAGCCAATGGCGGTGCGGGGGTTGAGCGATGTCAGGTGGTCGAGCGCACCCTGCGTGTTGAGGACCTTACCGCCCGAAACAATCATAGGTTTGCCGCCGGCCATCTGCGACACGTCGGTGTAGCTTTCGGAGCCGTTGATCAGTGTGATGTCAACTGTCACCTCGTCGCCTATGGAGAGTGATTTGACGAAGTCTGCGGCAGTGCCGTTACCCGACAGCACCACCTGTCCGGCGGGGATTGCCATCGATCCGGCCGACGAGGGTGCCGAGGTGACCTTGTAGGTGTTCTTTCCAAACGAAACCAAGGTGCCGCTCACCGGCTGAAGTGCCACTTCCGAGCCATAGACGTTGGTGCCTGAGGTTGAACCCTTGCGGTTGGTGTAGATGACCATGTAGTTTTCATAGCGGGTTACGTTGACACCGCTGAGTTTATGCGATGCCGATCCCGAGGCTACGGAGCCGTTGAACGACATCTCGTTGGCCACGGGTGTTTTCCGGTTTACCATGGCCCATGTGGTCCAGCCGTTGTTGGCCAGATTGTAGATTTCCTTGTTTACCACCGTTGACCCGACTGGAGCCTGATTTCCGAAAAAGTCGGCGTTGACTCCGGCGAAATATTGCTCGGTTTCTGTGGAGTGGTTTTTCGCCATGCTTGACACGGTTGCGCAAGCGGCATACTTGTCATTGGCCATTGCCACACGCATCTCCACGTTGGGATTGGTGAGGTCAGTGACGGTGTAGAAAATGTCGAGGTTAGATCCCCCCGACAGATGGAGGGAGGTTTGAGTGGTGCCCGGACCCACGGTAGCGTGGTAGAGGGTGTCAACCTGATAAGCTTTGTACTGAATGGTCCAGGAGGTGCCGGCCTGGGCGGGTAAGAAAGCCAGAAGGGCCAGTGCTAACGGATAGATTTTCATGAAATATGGATAGATGGGTTAGTATTTCTGACGTAAAGTTACAAAAAAATACTGATACCGAAATCAATTATTACGGTATCAGCATCTTTTTTGATTGTAGACCCAGTTTTATGTGATGGGGCAGGGGGCGGATCAGAGATCTCTGAGGGGGATAGACGGGTCAGAAAGCGTAGACGCGTGCGCCGGCGAGGAAGTTGCCCTGGTTGCCGAAACCACCTTCGGCGAAGATTCCGAGGAATCGCCACGGCTTGTATTCGACGCCTAAGGGTGTGGCCTGCCATGCAATGCGTGTGGCCAGTCCGCGGTCGTGGAGAACATCGAACTGTTTCGATGCGTCGTCGCCCCAGATTTGGTGGTAAATGTCGTCATATTCCATCTTCAGCCGCGATGAGAAGGCTATGCCTATTCCGGCGCGTGAGTACAGACGCAGGTTGCGCAGTTTCAGCCATTCATATTTGCTGTTGAAGCACACGAAGTTAACCTTATATTTAGCAGTGCAGAAAGGCATGTCTCTGTCGTTAGGGTCGGCGACTTCGGAGAATGAGCCCCCGGTGGTCCATGACAGCCCCAGGTATAATCCTTTGTAGAACCGATAGTCCACACCGATTGTGGCGGCCGAGTTGCTTTGTGACGGTTTTGTAAATTCCCACATTGCATGCAGGTTCATTTCCCTGACAAATGTTGGAGTTTTTGAGGGCATTTCCGCCACGTCGTTTCCCAGAGAGTAAGCTCCCCAGACGGAAAGCCGTGGGTCGTCGGCATGGAGTGCGGAGAAAGTTACCAAAGCTATGAGTGTGACTAATATTTTTTTCATGACGGTGCTTGCTTTAGAGGGATAGAAACTTTTGGGGTATGTAGATGCGCGCTCCTGCCAGGAGGTTGCCCTGATTGCCGAATCCCCCTTCGGCAAAGATTCCGAAATAGTCGCATGGTTTGAATTCCACTCCTAATGGTGCCACCTGCCATGCCAGTTCGGTGCATCCGTTGCGAGTGCTGGTGATGGTCAGGAAATTGCGGTAGAGATCGAAGGACTCTGGTATGTTAAGTTTCACTTTCGATGCGAATCCTATGCCTATTCCGGCCCGGGAGTAGAAGCGGAAACGTTTGATTTTCAGCCATTCATATTTGCTGTTGAGCATTATGAAATTCACTTTGTAGTTGCAGAGTATGGGTGCTTGGTCGGGTTTGCAAGCAATAGCTTCAGAGAGTTTTCCTCCGGTGGTCCATGACAAACCGGCGTGGAGCCCCTTGAAAATGCGGTAGTCAAATCCGATAGTTGCGGCCGATTTGTTTCTGTCGATATCGGAACTTGTATAATCTTTGTGATGAAACCTTGCTTCGGTTGGATTGCCCGGGGTTGATGAAATCTCCTTGCCGTAGGAGTAACCTCCCCAGAAAGCCAGTCGAGGTTCTTCGGCGTGAACGGTGGCGATAGCCACGATGGTGATGATTGTTGTGATAATTCGTCTCATAGGGATGGGGGGTTAAGTTTATAATACGTGGATTTCATCAGAGATGTAAGTCGCCTGCAGTTTACCTGTCGCATTATCCTCGCATTGGCTCGTGAGTGGGCTTGCGGTAGGTTCTTTATGGCGCATTTCAAAAATTTACTTATTTGATTTTCATGGTTTAATTTGGTGGTGAATTTGTTCAATATTTGAATTTTTTGCTAATATATAAACAATTTTTTTAAAAAAAAACTATGCAAATTAACGTATATTAACAGTGATGATTATGAAATATAAAAAGTAAAATAGGAAGGCTGTATAAATTTATATTTATGAAGATGTGTGTTTGCGAGTTTTAAATTGTAGTTTAAATATAGGGGTACAGTTGAAAATTTAAATTTATCTGTTTAGTTAGATAAAGGTGGGAAGGGCGGAGGGCTGGGATATGATGAAAGCTAAAGGGGGCACGAGGAATCGAAGATTCCGCGCACCCCCTTTCGATTAGGTTGAAGAAATAGGATTATCGTTTGTTTTTGCCTTTCTGAGCTTCACGCATGGCAGCTTGCTGCTGACGCTGAGCTTCTTCCAGACGTGCGAGCCAACCGTTCTTTTTGCGGGGCTTTTTGGCGTTTTCCATCATTTTCTGGCGCACTTTGTCGTGGTTGACGCATTTGCGGAAAATCCAGGTTTGAATGATGGTGATGAGCAGTGACAGGAAGTAGTAGTAGCTCAGGCCTGATGCGTAGTCGTTGAAGAAGAAGAGGAACATCAGCGGCATGAGATACATCATCCATTTCATGCCGGGCATGGAGTCGCCGCCAGGCTGATTCTGCATGTTGATGCGGGTGTAGAACACGTTGACCACGGTCATCATGAGGCAGAACAGTGACACATGGCTGCCGTAGAAGGGGATGGAGAACGGGAGGGTCAGAACCACGTCGGGGGCGGCGAGGTTATGGGCCCAGAGGAATGATTCGCCACGGAGTTCGATGCATGAGGGGAAGAACCAGAACATCGCAACCAGGATGGGCATCTGCAGCAGCATGGGGAGGCATCCGGAGAAGGGGCTTGCGCCTACTTTGCCGTAGAGTTCCATGGTTTTCTGTGAGCGTGTCACGGAGTTTTCCTGGCCGGGATATTTTTCGTTGATGGCTTTGATTTCGGGCTGGAGCACGCGCATCTTGGCCTGCGACATGAAGCTCTTGTAGGTGAAGGGGAAGAGTATGACCTTGATGAAGATTGTCAGAAGCAGGATTATGATGCCGTAGTTTGAGATGAATCCGTTGAGGAATGTGAACACGGGGATGATGATCAGGGTGCTTATCCAACGGAAAATTGACCATCCGAGGGGGATGACGCTTGTGAGTTCGAGGTCTTCATCGGTGGCGATGGTGTTGTCGAGGTCGGAGAGAAGGGGGTAGAGGTTCGGGCCGATGAAGATGTCCATGGTCATGGGCTGTTCCGTTGCCGATGAATAGTCCATGGTTGTTTCGGCGCTCATCTGCTTGACGTAGTAGGGGTCGTTGTCAAGGGCTTTTGATGACACCTTGGCAGTTGAGAATCCTTCGCGGGGAATGAAGATTGTTGAGAAGAACTGGTTTTTGAAGGCGATCCATTTGATTTCCTGGTTGAGCGATTCTTCGTCGTCGCCCTGTGCCGAGAGGTCGTCGGGACTGTCGCCTTTGAATTTGTACCACAGGGCGGAGTTGCGCTGTTCGAAGGTGCGTCCTTCCTCGTTGCGGGCCAGAATCTGGTTTACGTTGAAATCGAGTGTCGCCACGCTTTGGGGGATTATGTCCTGCATGTTTTTCTGCACCACTTCCATTGTGAGGATGTAGCTGTCGTGGGGCAGGGTGTAGCGGATTCCCCACTGCGCGCCTTTGCCCAGGTCGAGGTTCATCAACACAGTGGAGTCGTTTT
>JAXJVW010000201.1:0-3094 GCA_036308365.1 Muribaculaceae bacterium | reverse complement strand
GAGGTCGAAGCTAAAATGGAACTGCTGAGTCAGCACTCGCTCCGCGACCGCGCCAACATGCTTCTGCTTGAGCTGAACAAGTGCATGGAGTACACTTCAATCACGCAGAATATTCAGGAAAAAACCAAACAAGCCCTCAATGAGCAGAAGCGGGCGGCTTTCCTGCAACAGCAAATGGAGACGATACGTACGGAACTCTATGGCGATGAGGATGACGCCACAGTGCTGGCACAACGTGCCGAGGAGAAAAATTTCCCCGAACATGTGGCCAAAACGTTTAACAAGGAGCTTGAAAAAATGCGTAGGCTCAATCCGTCAACACCTGACTATTCCGTAATATATACATATTTGGAAACACTCCTCGACCTGCCATGGAACTCACCGGCCGACTATCTGACCGATTTTGATGAGGCTGAAGCCATTCTTGAGGCCGATCACTATGGATTGGAGAAGGTCAAAGAGCGCATTCTTGAACAGATAGCGCTGATGATGAACAATCCTGAGGGTCGCTCGCCAATCATTTGCCTGGTAGGTGCGCCCGGTGTCGGCAAAACCTCACTCGGAAAATCTGTGGCACAGGCTCTCGGAAGGGAATATCAGCGGATATCGCTCGGTGGTCTTCACGATGAGGCGGAGCTGCGCGGACACCGTCGCACATATATCGGCGCCGCTCCCGGACGAGTTATCGATGCGTTAAAAAAGTGCGAGACAACCAACCCGGTGCTTCTGCTTGACGAGGTCGATAAAATCGGAAAAGACTACAAAGGCGATCCGGCGGCGGCCCTTCTCGAGGTGCTTGACCCTGAACAGAACTGCCACTTCCATGACAACTATGTTGACGTGGACTATGACCTGTCAAATGTACTGTTTATAGCCACCGCCAACACCCTCTCCACCCTTTCACGTCCGTTGCTCGACCGTATGGAGATAATCGACATACCTGGCTACCTCCTTGAGGAAAAAATCGAGATAGCCAAGCGCCATCTCATACCACGGAAAATGGAGGAGGGCAACTTATCTGAAGATGACGTTGTGTTCACCGATGAAGCTATAAGAAAAATCATAGAATCATACACCTCTGAAAGCGGAGTGCGCCAACTGGAGAAGAACATCGCTTCGGTCATCCGCAAGCTCGTACTCGCCAAAATGCGTAAGTCTGCCAAGAAAAAAACTCTCAAAGCGGCTGACATTGTCAAACTGCTCGGGGTTGAAAAGGTAAGTAAGGAACTATATGAAAATAATGACTTCGCCGGAGTTGTGGCAGGCCTGGCCTGGACTGAGGTAGGTGGTGAGATTCTATTCGTGGAAGCATCGCTCGCCCCCGGAAAAGGTGAAAAACTCACTCTTACGGGCAATCTCGGCGATGTGATGAAGGAATCAGCGGTGATAGCGCTTCAATATGTCAAAGCTCATGCCGACAAATTATCGATCCCCTATGATTTGTTCGAAAAATATAGCCTGCATGTGCACGTGCCCGAAGGCGCCATTCCCAAGGACGGTCCGTCGGCCGGAATAACAATGGCCACGGCGATCGTTTCGGCGTTCACACAGAAAAAAGTCAAGGCCAATCTGGCTATGACCGGTGAGATCACCCTCAGGGGAAAAGTGCTCCCTGTCGGTGGTATAAGGGAAAAAATACTCGCGGCTAAACGTGCTGGAATCAATGAAATCATACTTTGCCGCCAGAATGAAAAGGACATCAAGGAAATTCCTGAAAAGTATCTGAAAGGGATGACATTTCATTATGTCGACACCGTCGATGAGGTTATAGCGTTAGCCATCACTGATGAAACCGCTGTTGATGCTGTTGAATTAACCGTCGATCGCAAATAACAACATTATAAACTCCACAAAAAACGGTTGCATTCCCTGCGGGATGCAACCGTTTTTTTGTGAATTATGATAAATTAATGAATTGTTTAATATCTTCCTGAAGATTCTGAGAGCTATTTCCAATTAAAATGGTGAGCGATGCTGGCATCCTGGCCGAAGTTAAATTGAGAAAATCATTCAGAAATGCCTCAATATCGAGATGTTTTATGGAAAAATTAAACAGTTTCTAAGAGCCCTACTCTTATTTTACTTTATCAATAAGTTCGCTGCCGGCTTTGAATTTGATGGCCTTACGGGCGGGAATAACTATCGCCTCTTTTGTACGGGGATTGATGCCGCTACGTTCTTCTTTGTTCGCTACTGAAAAAGTTCCGAAACCTACCAAAGTCACTTTGTCATCTTTCGCAAGTGATTCCGCGATAGCTTCAATGGCTGCTTCAAGAGCACGTTTTGCATCAGCTTTGGTCAACTGGCCTTTTTCTGCGATTGCATTTATGAGTTCGCTTTTGTTCATGATGTTATTTTTTAATGATTAAAGAATACTTTTGGCAAATATAGCAGTAATATTTTAAAAATCAGCAATATTTATTAAAAAAAATGAGAAGAAAGTTAAATTTCTTGATTTTTGTTACGTGTTCATTGCAATTTTTGCTGAAATTGGTGTCAATCAGCGAAATAGGCTCTGTTTTACGTGGAATTTGCGTGTTTTGATTTTGGTTGCGAACTCAATCTGTATGGAACGTCTGAATTTTAGAATCGTTGCTTAAATCTGAACCGGGCAGGTGGTTGGATAATGATGATAAAAGAGGGCCTGTCTCACGACAGACCCTCATCTAAACCTTTATCTTAATCTAATACTATGAAAAACACACGCACAAAATTATACATTTCTTTTCACCCGTGCAAATATATTTAAGGAAAAATTACAGAAAATCCGCATGAATAGTGCGTTTGGGAGGTTTTAACATATTTTTATTAACCGATTTTGGACGAGGATGGTGATATTCGTTTCATGTTGACGTGATTTCTGTACGTTTGCATGCTCTTCCTGAAGGTTGTTTTCCCAGTTGTTATATCATGACTGCATTTTCCCTTATTCATAATGCAGGAAAGGTCAGAATCGCTTATTTTGATTAATCATTTTGTGCCCGACTAAAAAGCTCTCAGTCATGTACCCGATCAAGGAGGTTGACTTAGAAACTGTTTAAATTAATTTATCGTAGGAATTGAGAAGGATTGTCATCAAGATTATAAATATATT
>JAXJVW010000200.1:0-16024 GCA_036308365.1 Muribaculaceae bacterium | reverse complement strand
TTTCGGCCAATTTTGCTTTGTTTATCGGTCGTGTAGCTCGCTACACTCCCTCTGCACAAAGCAAAATTGTCTCGAAAATGCCTCGTTAATGTTAACGAATAAAAAGTTTAAATGAGTTCTATCTCTCAAAAATTAATTAATACTATAAGTAACTCTCCAAGCTGCAATTATTTTACTTATGGGAAAAAGAATGGTGGAAGGAGAAATTAAAACCGGAAGGTTCCGGTTACCAAACCGTACATAGGACAGCCGCCTGCAAGACTGAGGGAGCGTGTGTGTGTCTCTCTCCATGATTTATCCTATGCTTGGCTCTCCGCAGGCGCTAATAAAAGCATCCTTCCACCATTTTATTTTGAGGGTGCTTAATCGAGGGCGCTCTGTATTTTCCTGATTATCCAGCCCTTGCAGAACATTTCGAGTTCCCGTTTATTGGCGAAAGCACCTGTTGATTTGCCCGTGATCCAATCGGCATAGTTTCCGGTTGCATGCATGCGGATATATTTGATTCCGTTACGCTGGCACCACAGACGGGTTGCCACTACTCTCGGGGTGTTGTAGCCGTTAGCGGTGACGATGACCACAGCGAGGACCGGACGGCCGTCACGTCGGAACAAGAAATGAATAGGGAGAGCGTTTTTGTCGGCGTTCATGTCGAGTTCCTTAGGCCACACCATATAATCGATGTATTCATCGCTGAAACATTCCGCAATCACTTCGGCATATTTCAAAACGCCGTAGGCCAGGTCGCGGTTTCCTTCCGTTGGACAAGCGGAGTAAACATTATCGCTGATGGTTTTTAGGTTGAATGTTCCTTTGCGTGGAGAGGGGACAGAATCGGTGTTGCCGAAGGCAGGATGAGCCGGCTGCCGACTGTTGTCGACATCCTGACCGGATGCGTCATTTGGAAAGGAGTTTCTGAAATTCATAATATTAATTCTAAAGGTGTGATATTAGTTCTAAAACAGTGTGTGATATTAATTCTAAAACAGTGTGTGATGTGGTGCAAATTTACTACCAAATCGGGGAAAATGCAACATAACGGGATATGTTATAAAACATAATGCATAGATTCCATTAAAAAAAAAGAATTGATTGTCTCTCGACAACCAATCTTAGTTAACCTTAAATCTAATACCATGAAAAACACGCTACAAAGTTAGTACTTAATTTTGTGCGGACAATGTTTTTTATGTAAAAATTGCGTTGAATTAACATTAATTTGCAGAATATAAACAAATGCAATAGCAATCTACTGACATACTGTCACTCAAAGCCTAAAACACTTTCAATTTGCTGTTTTACATCTATTTTATAGAGAATGAGCAGACACTTGATAAATTAACATATATTCACATTCTGCAATAATTTACAATCAGTATGCTGAATATCAACATATTGCAGCGTTCAGCATCTAATTTATCTCCTTGCAGGGTATGTCCATGTTTTGACAATGTGCAAGAATTCAGTGGTTTGTTGCAATATGGGGCTATGAGAGGGCCGAATGCTACGGGAAGTTGAATGCTCAGATGCGGAAAGTCACCAGACGGTTGTAGAGGAAGTTGAGCAGGGTGTAGAGCAGCATGCCGATCAGGGTTGCGATTGCGTAGCCGCTGACGGTGTAGAAGCCGATGTTGAATAGGACAGTCTGAAGGAAAGTGTGTTCATTCAAGGCCCACACGGCGAGCAGCTGAATGCCGTAGCAGAGCAGGAATCCGAGTCCGAACTTGAAGGCCTCCTTCCACATTCCCCTCTGCGAGCGGAAAACCCACTTCTTGTTCCAGAAGAAAGAGTTGATCAGACCGCCGACGTAGCCGATAGCGTTGCTGACATACTCGTCGATACCGAACAGCGTTTTGAAGATAAAAATCAGAATCAGGGTGACCAGAGTGTTCATCACCCCAACCATGGCGTATTTAGTGAATTGAATTAGCGTTTTGCGTTTATCGAGTTCCATTTATCAAAGAAATTTCAGGTTTAACTGATAAGTTGATATTGGGTTCATATAAATCATTTATCATCAGTTTTTTTCTCTTTATCAGTTATTTTAGAGTCGTTGTAGGTGTAGGAGAGGATTGGGAGCGCCCAGTTGAAATGGATGGCGCATAGTCGAAGCCCGATTACGGTTACGGCGCATGCCGACTGCTGGAGCACGTCGTTGCCACCGAGGAGGAAAATGCACCAGTAGACCAGTCCGCCTGCAATGCATGCCGTGGCGTAGATGTCCTTTCGAAAGAATAGCGGTTCAATGTTTATGAGGATGTCGCGGATAACACCACCGAAGGCGCCGGTGATCATACCCATGGTTATTGCCACCCAGAATGGATAGTCCATCTGGAGCGATTTCTGCATGCCGATCACCACGAAGAGCGCCAGGCCGATGGCGTCGAAAATGAATAGCGACCTGTTGAAGTCGACCAGGGTGCGTCGGAACAGTATGGTCAAGGCGAGGGCCAGTCCAATCACGAGGAGATAGAGGGGTGTCTGCATCCAGAAAATCGGTACGCCGAGGAGCACGTCGCGGAGCGTACCGCCACCGATGGCAGTTACCATGCCCACCACGTAGGCGCCGAACCAGTCGAACTGGCGTGCGGCGGCGAGGCGAATACCTGAAATGGCGAAGGCTATTGTGCCTATCACCTCGATAATCAAAAGAAACAGATCGTCCATGGCACTTATAATCAGTCGTTTAAGGTTTCAGGTGATTTTTTGTTGTAAAGTCGGCAGAACTGTTTAATTCCGCACTCGAGGCAAAGCGGACGCCGTGCCTTGCAGATGTAGCGTCCGTGGAGAATCAGCCAGTGGTGGGCTACTGCCACTTTGTCGGTAGGTATGTGGCGCAACAGCGTTTTTTCCGTTTCGAGCGGCGACTTGCTGCGTGTTGTCAGACCGATTCTCTCGCTTACTCGGAACACGTGGGTGTCCACAGCCATAGCCGCCTGTCCGAACACCACACTGAGCATCACGTTTGCCGTTTTGCGACCCACGCCCGGAAGTTTGAGCAAGTTGTCCATGGATGATGGAATCTCTCCGTTGAATTCGTCGACGATCATCCGCGCTGCCTCCACCAGTTTCTTGGCCTTCTGATTGGGGTAGGAAACCGATTTGACGAAGGTGAACACCTCCTCGGGGGTAGCCGCGGCGAGAGATTCAGGCGACGGATATGCTTCGAATAGCTTCGGTGTGACCATGTTGACCCGTTTGTCGGTGCACTGGGCAGAGAGCACCACAGCGAGCAGCAGGTGGAACGGGGAGTCGAAATTCAGCTCCGTGGCAGCCTCAGGATTAGACTTGGAGAAGAAGTCAATCACACCTTCATAGCGTTGCTTTATGGTCATTGGGAAAATTGTTGGAGAGGTTTGACAATCAAAGTGTTTTATCGTTATCGTTCAGGAAGTTGACGACATGGATCTATGGTCAACGGATTAATCTGTCGGTCAGCGAAATGGCGGCCATGCATGCGAAGACGCCGAGAATCACCGAGCCGCCCAGATAGGTCAATGCCTTGAGGGGCAGTCCTTGCTCGAGCAGTTTCACCGCATCGAGCGAGAATGATGAGAACGTTGTGTAGCCTCCGAGGAAACCGGTCATGACCAGCAGTGGCCACACTTGCGCCGGGTGATGATGCCTTATCAAGGCCCAAGCCACCCCGATGGCGAGGCATCCGGAAATGTTCACGGCGAAAGTTGCGACGCAAGGGTCGACAATTCTCGATGTGGCCCACTGGGCCAGGTAACGAGATATTGCTCCGGCGGCTCCACCGGCGCCCACAGCGGCTATATTCCAAAGCAATGCCATAGAGACGGATCAGATAGTGGTAAGTCAGACTGATTGCGATTCCGGCACTCGGAGTGAGACGCCGAACAGTCACGCAGACTCAGGGAGGTTATTTAATTGAGGCTACCGGGGTTCGCTCAGTGTGCGAACCCTGATAGCCTTGTAGTTTGCGGGCTCACCTGAAGGGATCAGCGGGCCGATTTGAATTCGTCGAGGAAACGCACGTCGTTTTCAGAGAACATGCGGAGGTCCTTGACCTGATATTTGAGGTTGGTTATACGCTCGATACCCATTCCGAGCGCGTAACCTTTGTAGCGTTTAGAGTCGATTCCGCAAGCGTCGAGCACATTGGGGTCAACCATACCGCAGCCGAGGATTTCCACCCATCCGGTGTGTTTGCAGAAAGAGCATCCTTTGCCACCGCAGAGGTTGCATGAGATGTCCATTTCGGCAGAAGGTTCGGTGAACGGGAAGTAAGAAGGACGGAGGCGTATCTGAGTTTCGGGGCCGAACATTTCACGTGCGAAATAGAGCAGTGTTTGACGCAGGTCGGCGAATGACACCTCCTCAGCCACGTAAAGAGCCTCAACCTGATGGAAGAAGCAGTGGGCGCGGGCCGAGATGGCCTCGTTGCGATATACACGTCCGGGGCAGATGATTCGGATCGGCGGCTTTGTTGTTTCCATCACCCGGCTCTGTACCGAAGAAGTGTGAGTTCGCAGAAGCACGTCGGGCGAGCGCTGGATGAAGAAAGTGTCCTGCATGTCGCGCGCGGGGTGGTCAGCAGCGAAGTTGAGAGCTTCGAACACATGCCAGTCATCCTCGATTTCAGGACCTTCAGCCACGGAGAAACCGATTTTGCGGAAAATGTCGATGATTTCCTCACGCACCAGCGACAGTGGGTGACGAGTTCCGAGACGGATGTCGGAAGGAGTGCGGGTAAGATCCATACCCTCGGAGTCAGTGTCGGCCGAGAGCAGAGCGTCGCGGAGTGCGTTGATTCTATCGGTGGCGAAATTTTTAAGTTCGTTAATTGCTTGTCCGATAGTACGTTTCTGGTCGGCGGGCACGTTACGGAAATCATTCATCAGCGCTGACACCTCACCTTTTTTACTCAGGTACTTTATTCTGAGTGCTTCCACCTCCTCAGGTGTGGCGGCGGAAAGAGCTTCAATTTCAGTCTTTAACCGGTTGATTCTTTCTAACATATCTTTATGAATAAGTATCTTTCAAAAAAAATTTTTGGCCCTTTAGGCCGCTTTTTGATTTTTCCATCAGAGAACCATGGAAGATATCCCGGTGATTTTCAATGATGAGAATAATTGCAAAGATACGAAGAATTTTCTGAAAAAAAGCGTAATTTTGCAATGAAATGAACATATTTGAGAATAAGGTATCGGAATTCATCAGCCGTGAACGGCTAATGGAGGCTGCGGGGGGGAAGGTGATCGTTGCATTGAGCGGTGGCGCCGACTCCGTGGCACTGCTTGCGGTGCTCACCTCGCTTGGCTATGACTGCGTTGCGGCACACTGTAATTTTCACTTGCGAGGCGACGAGAGCGACCGTGACATGCGCCATGCCCGCGCCGTGGCCGAGCAGTGCGGAGCCGGCTGGGAATCGGTGCACTTCGATGTTGCCCGACGGATGGCCTCCACCGGCGAATCGATGGAGATGGCATGCCGCGAATTGCGCTATGAATGGTTTGCGGGCCTTAAATCCCGCTATACGGCCCAGGCTGTGGCCACGGGTCATCATCTGGAGGATAACATAGAGACGATGATGATGAATCTGATGCGTGGAACCGGTCTGGCGGGGGTGGCCGGAATAGCGCCGCGGGGTGCCCGACGTGTGAGTCCGCTGTTGGAGATGAGCAAAGCCGAGATTCTCAACTATCTGGTTAAGAAGGATTTGACCTATGTCACCGACAGCAGCAACCACTCCGACGACATCACCCGCAACCGTCTGCGTCATGGTGCGCTGAGAGTGCTTGAACGTGACTTTCCCGGAGCGATGGCCAAAATCAGCCGTTCGCTGGGTAATCTGCGCGACGACTCATCCATGATGGATAGCGCCGTCAACAGCTGGCGCCGGGTCTACATGGATGGTAATATCATCAAAACCAAGGAGTTGGCCGAACAAGAGCCGATGGCTGCGAACATACTTTTCCATATTCTCAAGCCCTACGGATTCAGCCGTAGCCAGGCTGAGGGGATGCTGCACAGCGGTTCGGGGAAACTGTTCAGGGCCGGATGCTCACAGGTTGTGGTGAACCGTGGATATGCCATTGTGAAAGAGGCTGTTGAGGCCGGCGCATGGGGTTCGGTTCTGGAAACCATACATGAGTCCAATGACAGTTTCACCGTTGAGGAGATCACGGCCGAGATGTTCCGCCCCACCCGTGACAATTCCACGATTTACGTTGATGCCGATAAGATTCCCGACGGGGCACGGTGGGAGATACGCCCGGCCCGTCGGGGTGACCGGATGCAGCCGTTTGGCATGCGCGGACGGTCGAAACTGTTGTCAGACATCTTCAATGACACCAAGGTCGGGAGCGAGGAGAAGATGTGTGCGATGGTGTTGACATGCGACGACGAGATTGTGTGGCTGATAGGCCACCGCGGGAGCGAGCTGTTCAAGGTGGACTCAGGAAGCACCCGGATTTTGCGTCTGCGGGCCAAGTAGCGGGCAGAAATATTCTACGGGCGGGGAGTTATCACCACGTGTGGGTGAAAGCGGCGCTTTCAAGACGCGCCGGGAAAGGTGGCGTCAGTTTCGCCACAGAGATCATGCCACCGGAAACCTGCGGAAAGCGTGACAGCAGAGCCGATTTCAGCCTGTGGACCAGATGCTCCAGCGTGAGCACCGGCTCGATCATCACCTCCTTGACAATCAGGTAGATATCGGCGTAGGATATGCCCTGCTCAATGTTGTCAGAAGCCATCACATCGGAGAAATCGCCCTCCAGATGCACCGTCACCTCAAAGGTGTTACCCACAATCCGTTCCTGCTCCATCACTCCATGATGGGCATAGAGCCGGAGTTTGTTCAGTTCAACTCGGTCCATACGCATCAATATTCAGGGACGAAAAGCATTTGAGTTTCCGGCATGAAATTGCGGAGATAACGGGCAATGAAGCCACGAGTGTCATCGGCTATGATCTTGTCAGTGTCGAGGTGCTCGCTGTATAAGAGGTAAGGCACCGGAATGTTGCGTGAGCGCAGGGCCTCGAGCGAGAGGATGGTGTGGTTGATTGAGCCGAGTTTTCCGTTTGTGACCAGCGCGCAGGGGAGGTTACGCGACTTGATGTAGTCGATTGTGAAGAATGTGTCGGTTATAGGCACCATGAGTCCGCCCGCACCCTCCACGAGCACCACATCGTAGTTACGCGACAACTTAGCCGAAGCCTCATCGATCAGCGACAGGTCGATTTCACGGCCGTCGATGCGTGCGGCCAGCTGTGCCGAAGCGGGGTAGGAGAAGATCACCGGCGCGGTGGTGTGGTCGATATCCTCGGGAAACGGCTGCACCTTCATCAGCTCGCGATGGCGGGTTATATCCTCGGAATAGGAGGTGTTTCCGGTTTGGATAAATTTCTGTGTTATGACCGTTTTGCCCTGCTTCATGAGCTGGGTTGCGAGCCATGCTGTGGCGTAAGTTTTACCAGCATCGGTGTCGATACCTGAAACGAATATAGTGCTCATAATTTCTTAAATATCAGATAAATGGAGTTATAGGTCAGTTTAGGGTCAACGCTGAGTTCCTTGAGCAGACGGCGAGTGAGGGTCACATTAGCCCCGGGGTCGCCGATTGCGTTGACACCGGTTTTCGAGATATGCTCGAGCAACGCCCTGGGGTTGGCGAAAGTCATGGTCAGGGATTCGTTGGCCATCAGCAGTGGCTTGAGGCAGTCAGGGGCCGCTTCGGCATACCATTCGGCTGTGTGGTATGACAGCGACGACCCGGTGATGTCGGTCACCTCATGGAATGTACCGGGGGCGAAAGTCGACAAGGCGAGTACCCCACCCTTTCGGAGCGCCCGCGCGGCATTACTGAGGAATGTTTTCGGGGAGTTGAACCATTGGATGGTTGATGCGCTGATGATGACATCGTAGCAATCCGTCCGGTCGGCGATGAACCGTTCGGCGTCGGCAGTGATTATCTGACCGTTGAAATCGCAGCCTGACGCGAGGAGAATACGACGGAGCAGAGATGAATCGGCCAGGTCGACGGCCAGTGCCGAGGCCGGGTTATGTTTCGAGTAGAGGCGTGTGAGGAAGCCGGTGCCGATGCCCAGTTCCAGAATATCTTTTCCGTCGAAACCGACACCGGCGTCGCGACATTTTTCGACGAGCGTCGCCGCCATCTGGCGCTGCACGTCGGCATGTCGGTCGTAGCTTTCGGCCCGTCGGGTGAACCGTAATCCCACGGCCTGCTTGTTGATTATGTCGGTTTGCAGGATGTGGTTGAAATCAACGGCGTGCCATCCATCAGGGATGGTCACCGGGTTGAATCCCTCCCACCCTTCGAGCTGGTTGCGTGTGGGGAAAATGAGGTCGGCACCGCTGACATACACCTTATCCCAATAGTGTGAAGGGTCAGGGAACCGGGTCGAGCCGAAGATGCGCAGCTCCTCTGACAGCTGATCGAGCGGACGTGACGGGAGGCAGACGGAGTCAACATCGTGGAACACACGGGAATAGAACGTGGCGAGAGTGGCCGGTGACAAACGTCGGAGAGTCAGGTTGTTGTAGGCGTGGGGAATCCCCTTTGTGTCGTGCACCGCGAGGGGTGTTCCGTTGATGGCGATTCTGATTTCCTCGTCGCCCGTGATGAGAGTGTTGGCGATGGCCACCCCGAACGACCATGCAACGACGGCCACCGAGTCGTAGCGATCGAGAAGTTCCGTGTAAAGTCCGGGGTCGACCTCGCGGTAGTCATACATTATATATATGTCATAGCCCGGCTTACGGAGGTTGGCGAAAGGAGCGGCGTCCATCGCCCATCCGGCGAAGAACGCAATAGCGTTGCGGTTAGCGGAATCGGAATGAATCAGTTCTCTACGCATTGTTTCAACACATTTTCAAGTAGGGCGAGGTTATCGAGCGACAAATTGGCGCTGAGCGAGAAACGGAGGCGCTCGGTGCCGACGGGTACGGTTGGGGTGCGGATGGGGAGAACCAGCATGTTGTGTTGGCGCAGACGACGGGAAATCTCCACTGCCTTAGCCGCGTCGCCCACCATCAGAGGCTGAATGTGGCTGACCACGGAAAAAGAGTCGTTCACGTCGGTCAAGATCTGGTTTAACCTCCGGGCGAGCGACCGCAGATGGGAACGTCGGCCGTCACTGAGCAGCATCCGTTTGATCATCAATCGTGTCCACTCAATCTGCAGCGGGGGGAGCGATGTTGAGAAAATGAAGCTCCGCGCCTTGTTGAGCAGATACTGCCGCAATGGAGACGACACGATGGCGAATGCGCCGTAAGAGGCCAGGGCTTTGCCGAAGGTGGCGACGGTGACATCGACCATTAGTGGATTTTTCGACGCGGCCACCAGACCGAGTCCCTGAGGGCCTTCAACGCCGAATGCGTGGGCTTCGTCGACATAGAGCATCACCCCGGGGAAGTCCAGTTTCAGGTCGATCAGGGCGTCGATGTCGGCGAAGTCGCCATCCATGCTGTAGACCGACTCCACCACAATCCATATCATTTTGCCGGGGGCATAGTTAGCTTCGAGAAGGCGTCGCAGGTCGGCAAGGTCGTTATGTGCGAAACGGAGCATGCGCGCCCTCGACAGCTGCACCCCGTCGATGATGCTCGCGTGGACCAGACGGTCGGCCAGAATTATGGACGAACGGTTTGCCAGTGCGCTTATGATTCCGGTATTGGCATGGTATCCACTATTGAAAATCAAGGCTTTACGGTCGGGATAGAGTGCTTCGAGATCAGCTTCGAGCATGGAGTATTCATTTTGCGAAGACGCGAGCAGACGTGAAGCCGAGGATGTCACCGGCGTCCGGAGCAGGTTGGGACATTCGTCGATGAAATCGGCCAGAGTCAGGGTGTTCAGGCCCAGGTAGTCATTCGAAGAGAAATCGATGATGTCGCCACCCCGGCAATCGTCGGGGATAGCACGCAGGTTACCGGCCGAGGCCAGCGAAGATAGAATGTCAGAGTAGAATTTATTACCGTCGAAAGCCATCGGATTACGGTTTGATTATGTCGAGCATGTTGCTGATCAGATAGTTAAGGTCGTCGTCGGAGATGATGTAGGGAGGCATGATGTAGACGTTGCGACCGAACGGGCGTACCCAGATACCCCGTCTGACACATTCCTTCTGGAATTCGCCCACGTTGACCGGTTGCTTCATTTCCACCACTCCTATAGCACCGAGAGTACGCACGTCGTTGACATTGGAGAAATCGCGTGCGGGAGCCAATCCGGCCGAAATCAGCTGTCGCAGGTGCTCAATCCGGGCCGCCATGTCGCAGTCGTTGAGGATGTTGATTGACTCAATGGCGATCGCGCAGGCCAGCGGATTGGCCATGAATGTAGGGCCGTGCATCATCACACCCGCCTCGCCTTTAGAGATGGTGTCGGCCACCTCGCGTGTGGTCAGCACCGCGGCCGAGGTTAGGTAGCCACCGGTCAGAGCCTTTCCGATGGTCATAATGTCGGGCTGCACATCGGCCCATTCCCATGCGAAGCGTTTGCCGGTGCGCCAGAATCCGGTTGCTATCTCATCGAAAATGAGGTAGACTCCATGTTTGGAGCAAAGGTGACGTGCCTGACGGAGGTATTCGGGATTGTAGAACCACATTCCGCCGGCACCCTGCACCACCGGTTCGAGGATCAACGCGGCAATTTCATCGGCGTGCTCCTCGAGCAGCAGTCTGAGCGGTTCGATGTCGTCGGGGTTCCATGGTCCATCGAAGCGTGATGAAGGCTGTGGCACAAAATAGCGGATTGGGAGCGCCGGACCGAAAGCGCCATGCATGCCGGTCACGGGGTCGCATACGCTCATGGCGTTCCAGGTGTCGCCGTGATAGCCGTTACGGATTGTGACGAAGTTGCTTTTGGCATGGTCGCCGGTGCGAGAAATCGCAGCCTGCACGGCCATTTTCATTGCCACCTCCACTGCCACCGAACCCGAGTCGGCGTAAAAAATGTTGTTCATTGCCGGAGGGGCGATTTCGAGCAGCATCTTGCCAAGGGTCACGGCCGGGTCGTGGGTCAGGCCGCCGAACATGACGTGTGACATGCGGTCGAGCTGCCGTTTTGCCGCCTGGTTGAGCCGTTCGTTGTTATAGCCGTGGCATGCGGCCCACCATGACGACATGCCGTCGATCAGCTCCGTGCCGTCGGCGAGGCAAATCCTGACCCCATGGGCATGGTCAACCTTGTAGGTGGGGAGGGGGTTTATGGTTGAGGTGTAGGGGTGCCACAGGTGGTCATGGTCGAAAGAGTCATGAAGACCGGTGGAAATATCGCGGGGGTTATTCATTGTTGAAACTGTTGATGATCATTGAACGAATCGGGCTGTCAGAGCGACGCGGGAGTCAGCGGTCAGAGTGACGATGTCAGCGACCGGACAGAGAGTGCCCATTCTTGATACAAAATTAGAAAAACCCCCTTGAAAAAGCAAATTTTTCCATCCGGAATAACTATCTTTGCAGAGAAGATGTGGCTTGTCGTTACAAAATGTCAGGTTATTTCCCTACTCCGGGAGAAGATAACCGCATCAGCCACGAGGCTGCCAAAGCCAGTGACGACATGGCCAAAGAGACAGAACGATCGTAAATCAAACATAACAAACATCTGATTATGAACAACTTCAGTTACTACGCCCCCACCGAATACCTGTTTGGGCGCGAAACAGAGAAAGAAACCGGACGAAAGGCCGTTGCCTACGGCATGAAACGTGTGCTTGTGGCCTACGGCGGAGGCTCCGTGGTCAGGAGCGGACTGCTTCAGAGAGTCATAGATTCGCTGGATAGCGCGGGAGTGGAGCATGTTGAGTTTTCCGGCATCAAGCCTAACCCCACCGACGACCGTGTTTATGAAGGGATAGGGATCGTCAGGGAGCGGAATATCGACGGACTGATAGCCGTTGGAGGTGGATCTGTCATCGACACAGCCAAAGCGATAGCCTTAGGGGCATTGTATGACGGTGACTTCTGGGATTTCTACGCCGGGAAAGCCACTCCTGAGCGGGCGTTGCCGGTTGGTGTGGTGCTGACAATTCCGGCCGCCGGAAGCGAGGGTTCGGGCAATAGTGTTATCACAAAAATTGACGGTCTGCACAAGATTTCGCTGCGTACACCTTCGGTGCTCCGCCCGAAATTCTCCATACTGAACCCTGAGACTACGTTCACTCTGCCACCGTTCCAGACGGCATGCGGCATCGCCGACATGATGGCGCACATCATGGAGCGTTACTTCTCACCTACCCCTAACGTGGAGGTCACCGACCATCTTTGCCAGGGGTTGCTCCGCTCAATAATCGAGGTGGCGCCTAAGGTTATGACCCAGCCAGAGAATTATGACGCGCGTGCCAACATCATGTGGGCCGGTACGATGGCCCATAACGGTGTGTGTGGCTGCGGCCGTGTTGAAGACTGGGTTTCGCATTTCATGGAGCATGAGATTAGCGCCGTTTACGGTGTCACCCATGGGGCCGGACTAGCGGTGGTGTTCCCCGCATATCTGGAGTTCATGGCCACACATGCGCCATCGAAGCCGGCACAGTTCGCCCGGAGTGTGTTCAATGTCAGGGAGACCGACGATCAGCTTGCGGCGTTCCGTGGAGCCGAGGCGCTGAGAATATTCTTCAGGTCGCTGGAGTTGCCGGTTACTTTCGCCGAGTTAGGTATAGCCGAGCCTGACATAGAGTTGCTTGTGAATAAGCTCTGCGAGAACAAGGGTACGGTGATCGGTGGTTACTACCGGCTTAACGTCGATGACATGCGTGCCATCTATGAACTGATGAAATAAACAGCGAACCGGATAGAAAATATGCAACCCGGGGTCAGCAGTCAAGGCTGGTTCCGGGTTGTTGTTTCATGTGGCATAGGATGGCGGACGCCGGGTTCCGGATGTCATGGAGTGTCAGTAAATCACCAGTGTGCCGTTGTCGATAGCCTCCCCTTTGAGTTGCTGGCGGAGCGCCTCGTCATATTCCTTCTGGCGTTCATAGAGAATCGCGTCGCGAAGATATTCCCTGGCATATTCATAGGGCATGGATGAGCCGGCGCTGCGGAAATCGGAGATGCATAGCAGGTAGGTGAACCCGTCGACCGACAACTCCACCGAGCGGTTCGACGCGGGGAAAGTGAGTGGCGAAGAACCGAAATCAGCCGGAATCAGCGCCATCATTTTCTGCCAGTCGACCCATCGGTCGCGGAAGTAATCGTAGTGGACGGCGCCGTCGTAGCCCAACTTCTCAATTCTGTCAATGTCGCTCTGGCGCGAAGATTTGAACAGACTCCTTGCCTCGGCGAGGGCCGGCGAGTCATCGGCGAACTTGAGGAACACCCCTTTGATGACGGGGGTGTTGAGGAGCAATGATCCTTTGAACCGTTCGTAGTAGCTCCGGAGGGAATCCTCGGAGATGTTCAGGTCGCCGTTTTTATGATACATGCGGCTCCGATAGGAATCGGCAATGAGGCGTGAGCGATACTCGTCGGTCATGCGGTTGATTTCGTCGATGTCGGGGATAGTCGGGGCGACTACTTCAGTGATGAGTTTGTCGTCGATCCACTGGTTGATGATCTGTCGCGCCATGGCCGTGGAGTCTTCAGGGGATAGTCCGGCCGGGATTGATTTGCGCAACTGAGCCAGTGTCAGTTTGGCCTTCCCCACCCTTACTAAAATATTTCCGCCATCGCTACCCTCGTTAGTGTAAACGCAAGCTGAGAAAAAGGCAAGGGCGGTGATGGCGGAAATTATGTAACTTGAGATTTTCACTGAATAAGCGGATTAATCAGATCTAATGTGACCCGGGCAATGAGATTGCAACCGGTTTAATCTCGGTTTTTCAGGTCACGGGTGATGAAATCACTTCAGGGACTGGAGCAACTTTTTGTTGACCTTATATTTATGTTTGGCCTTGAGCGACTTGATCCATTCCTTTTCAAGGAGAGCCTGATAGTCAGAGGTTGCGGCGCCGCGCACGTCGGCTGCTTCCTCGGGCTGATCTATGACCTTACCGTCATAGGCGAAGAAGTAGGCCCAGCGTCCGAGTTTCGAAGGTTTGTCGCCACCGAAGGCCGCTGCGTCGACAATGGCGTTCTCACCTTTTGCGGCGAGCACTTTTTCCACTTTAATCTCTTTGCCGAACTTTTTGCGGAGTTCCTTGACGAGGCTGTCAGATGCGATTTTGTTCTCTTTGAGATAAGAATCGGCGAGTTGTGACACCGAGTCGGTAGTGGCGAAGATTATGTAGCCCTTGTACTTAGGTGCGTTCCAAGAGTAGTTCGCTTTGTTTGATTTGAAGAATTTCTCGAGGCCTTCCTTATCCTTAGTCGCGCGGTCCCAGACGTTGCGGTTGCTGATTTCAAAAAGGAGGATGCCGTCGTGGTATTCGTTGAGGAGATTTCTGTATTCGGCGTTTTCCTGAGGGAGGCAGTCGATGGCGTGGTTCACCACCTTTTCGTCGAGCAGTCGGCTTGCCGTTTCACGGAAATACGGAGCTATCACTTTGTCGGAGACTTTTGCGATGAGGCCCATAGCAGCCACGAGTTCACCGGCAGTCACCTCACCACCGTCGAGCACGGCCACAGGGGTGTTCATTGTTGCGAGTTTGGCTATGGCCACGGAGTCGTAGCCGCCGTTGTTGCGAACCACTTCGAGCATTTTGTCCATTCCCTGCTCATCGATGTGGGCGTTGAATCGTTTGCGGAGGCTTTCCAGACGTGCTCTGCGGGGTCGGTCGCCACGTTCGTCGTTCATGATTTCGTTTTTCAATGTGGGGATGGCATCCTCAAACGAGGGTACGCCACGGTGGTCTTCACGCAGGATGATATGGTAGCCGAAAGCTGATTTGAACGGTTCGGAAAATTCGCCGTCTTTCAGGGAGAACGCCACTTGCTCGAATTCAGGAACCATCATTCCGCGGCCGAAGAAACCGAGGTCGCCACCGTTGCGTGCCGAACCGGGATCTTCGCTTTCCACACGGGCAAGAGAGTCAAATGAGGCACCGGCGCGGAGGTCCTGGTAGATGCGGTCAATTTCTATTTTCTTCACCTCGGCGAGACTGTCGGGGAGAGCGCGGGTCAGTTTGAGTATGTGACGCGCCTTCACCTCACCGTCGTTGGGCATACGTTTTTCAGGACGAACAATGTGGTAGCCGAAGCCGGAGTCAATTACCGGGGATATACCGCCGACCGGCGTGGTGTAGGCGGCTTCCACGAAAGAGTAGGGATAGGTTGAAGTTCCTCTGACCATGCCCATGTGGGCGTTACCGTTATATTTTGCCATGCGGTCAACGGAGAATTTCACAGCCATTTCATCGAAGTCGGCACGTCCGGCGAGCACTTCCCGGCGGATGCTGTCGAGACGGAGTTTGTTCGCGATGTCAACCGTTGATTCATTGTCGTGGGGGAGCATTATGTGGCTGACGTCGACATTTTCTTTCATCATTTCATAGCCAAGCTTGATCAGCGCAGCCTCCACATCCTTGTCGACAAGGTAGGGCGACGCGAGTTCGCGGCGATACTGATTGTATTCGTTCATGAAAGTCGCGGTGGTGTCCAGTCCGGCAGAAATGGCATCGGCCACTTTCAGCTTGTAGAGCAAGAACATGTCGAAGTATTGTTCGCGCGTCTGAGGTTCGGCCTGCTGGTGGTTATTTTTGTTGTAAAGATATTCAAATTCGCTGAGCGGCACTTTTTGGCCGTCGACGGTAAGAAGCACTGGGTCGGAACCATCTTGTTTCGCGAAGACAGAAGTCAGCGCCAAAAGTGCGACCGCTCCGGTAAGAAATCTCTTGTTCATTGTGAAGTTAACATTTTATTACTATGATATAACGGAGACCGGGCTGTAATATTGTGATAGTGTATCAACTTTTAACACGCTTTAATAAATTTATTTTGGCGAGACCATAGGGGTGAGCTTGAGTTCAACACTTTCTTAGAAACTGTTTAAATTTATTTATCGCAGGATTTGAGAATGATTGTCATTTAGATTTTTAATCTTGATGAAGGAGTTTAGGGGCTCCTGAATGACTGAATCAAGATTATAAATATATT
>JAXJVW010000199.1:0-5187 GCA_036308365.1 Muribaculaceae bacterium | reverse complement strand
GTCTGCCAATTATTTTGCCCCAAATTTCTCAATTCAACGAATTATATGTAACTTTGTAACTAAAATTAACGAAGAACACGAAATGAAAAAACTAATTACAGCAGTAACGTTTCTTATAGCGTTTGTTGCCGTAGCTACGGCTCAGATGGTGGACCCCATCACCTGGACTGCCCGTCTGGAAAAAATCAATGACACGGAGGGGCTTGTTCACTTCGATGCGCAGATTGAGGATGGATGGCACCTTTATGGTTTGAATCTCCCCTCGGGAGGCCCGCGCCCAACTTCTATCAACTTCAACCCTGTTGAGGGTGTGGAGATTGGCGAAATCACCCCGTCGCGTAATCCGATAGAGAAAGTCGACATGGTGTTTCATCTCAAGCTCAGCTGGTGGAACAGCGATGTGACATTCTCCGCCCCCTATAAAGTGACTTCGGACAGTCCCGGGGCCATTACCGGAACAATCACATTCCAGGGATGTAACAACGAGACTTGCATAGCTCCGTCGAAAGAGCAGTTCACGCTCAACGTGACCCCGGCCGTGGCCGAGGAAAAAAACGATGATGTCACCACCGAGACAGTGGCCGAAAAAACAAAAGCCGTGGCCGGAAACGATGCGCCCGAAGTTAATCTGTGGGCCCCCGTGACCTATCCAGAGTCGGCTGATGGTGCAATAGTGTCGGTGGCCTCACAGCCATGGTGGTATATCTTCGCCATGGGATTCGTTGGCGGACTGATAGCATTGCTCACCCCATGTGTGTGGCCCCTTATTCCTATGACCGTCAGCTTCTTTCTGAAGAAAAACGACAGCAAGGCTAAGTCAATCCGCGATGCGATAATCTACGGAGTGTCGATCGTGGTGATCTATCTTGTTCTCGGACTCGCCATAACCGGAGTGTTCGGTGCCGGCATACTGAACGAACTTGCCACTAACGCCCTGTTTAACCTCGCATTCTTCCTGCTGCTGGTTCTGTTCGCCATATCATTTTTCGGAGCGTTCAACATCCAGTTGCCCGAAAGCTGGCGTAATAAGGTTGACAACCAGGCGGTCAGCACATCGGGCATGATCAGTATATTCTTCATGGCGTTCACCTTGGCGCTGGTTTCATTCTCATGTACCGGCCCCATCATCGGCACCCTTTTGGTTGAGGTGGCCACATCGGGCGAAATGGCCGGTCCGGCGTTGGGCATGGGTGGTTTCGCATTGGCCCTGGCCCTGCCTTTCACACTGTTCGCCATATTCCCCTCATGGCTCAAGGAGATGCCACGCTCAGGCGGATGGCTCAACTCCGTGAAGGTGGTTTTGGGTTTCCTGGAGCTGGCTCTTTCGCTGAAATTCCTCTCCGTGGCCGACCTGGCCTATGGATGGGGCATACTTGACCGCGAGGTGTTCGTGTCGCTCTGGGTTGTAATCTTCGCACTGCTCGGTTTGTATCTGCTCGGAAAAATCCGCTTCGGCCATGACACCCCGGTGGAGTCACTTTCCATTCCGCGCTTCTTCCTGGCTTTGACATCGCTGAGTTTCGCACTTTACCTGTTGCCCGGACTCTGGGGCGCACCCTTGAAAGGAGTAAGCGCCTTCGTGCCTCCGTTGTACACTCAGGATTTCAATCTATATGCCGGAGGTGACTTCGAGGAGTTCGATGACTATGAAAAGGGCATGGCCTACGCCAAGAAAAACCATCGTCCCGTGCTCATTGATTTCTCAGGCTATGGATGTGTGAACTGCCGCAAGATGGAAGGCGCCGTGTTCGATACGCCCGAGGTTGAAAAAGCCATCAAGGAGAACTTCGTGCTCATCAAGCTCATGGTCGACGACAAAAAGAAACTCGACAAACCTGAAACGGTTGAGGAAAACGGCAAAACCATTGTCCTTGAAACCGTAGGCGACAAGTGGAGCTATCTGGAACGTAGCAAATTCCACGGAAACATACAGCCTCTTTACGTGGTGCTCGACAATGACGGAGTGGCCCTCACACCCTCACGCTCATATGATGAAAATGTTTCAAAATTCATGCAATGGCTTCAGTCAGGCATGACAAAATATTCAGAGAACTGATGCAAAAACATTCAAGACAAGAAAAAATCGAAGCACTCGGACGAGCAATCGATGTGCTTGACATTCTTCGTGTGAAATGTCCCTGGGACGCCAAACAGACAAACGAGTCGCTGCGTCCCAACACCATCGAGGAAGTTTATGAACTGTGCGACGCACTTATCAAGGAAGATAACGCCAACATCCGCGAGGAACTCGGCGATGTGCTTCTCCACATACTCTTCTATTCGAAAATCGGTGAGGAGAAAGAGTCGTTTGACATCGTCGATGTTTGTGACGGTTTGAACGCTAAGCTGATTTCACGCCACCCCCATGTGTTCGGGGAGGTTAATGTGAAGGATTCGCATGAAGTTGAACAAAACTGGGAGCAGCTGAAAATCAAGGAACGCAAAGGAAAAAAATCAGTGCTTTCAGGTGTTCCCGTAGCCCTGCCCGCACTGATAAAAGCCGAGCGTGTTCAGGAGAAGGCCGCGAACGTTGGTTTCGACTGGGAAAAGCCGGCCGACGTGTGGGAAAAGGTCAAGGAGGAGATTGCCGAGTTCGAGGCCGAGGTGAAGCGTGGCGACGCAGCCGATATGGAAGCCGAGATGGGCGACCTGTTTTTCGCATTGGTCAACGCGGCCCGTCTGTATCACATCAATCCCGAGAACGCCCTCGAAAAGACTAACAAGAAATTCATAGCCCGTTTCAACTATATTGAGCAGAAGGTGAAGGAGTCAGGCCGAAACATCAGCGATCTGACACTGGCCGAGATGGATATTCTTTGGAACGAAGCTAAAACCATTTGATTAAAGTTATGAGAACATTTCTGTCGATATTCATAGTGATGGTGTTGTCAGCAACCGGCTGCTCCACTTTGGTGGCACAGCAGTTGAAACAGAAGCGGACACACCCGATGACGGTTGAGGTGAAAGGGATTGACAATCGCAACAGCGATGGGGTCACACGGTTGACGGTGACCCTGACAAGTTTGCCCAACACCTCGTCGCGCATTGATTCAGTGTCGCTTGTCACTGCCCGTGGCATCCGAATGAAAGCTCTGGATATTGACGGAGTGGATTTCCAGCGTTATTTCCAGTGGGAAGATGAGGGATCGGTCGATGTGGAGGTTGACTTCGCTCGACAGAAGTCGCTGAAAGGTTCAAAAGTGGTGTTTCACACAGTCTACGGTGATTTCACCGGAGTTGTCAAAGGAGGGAAAGCGAAGTGATAGTCTGTATCACGGAGAAACCGAGTGTGGCTAAGGATATCGCTGCCATCCTCGGCGCGACGAGCAAGCGCGACGGCTATTTCGAGGGGGGTGACTATCGTATCACCTGGACCTTCGGACATCTGTGCACCCTCAAGGAACCTGCCGACTACACCCCGATGTGGCGCCGGTGGTCATTGGGCTCTCTGCCCATGCTCCCGCCGAAATTCGGAATCAAGCTCATTCCGGAAAAGAGCATAGAACACCAGTTTTCAGTGATCGAACGTCTGATAGGTGAGGCCTCGGAGGTCATCAACTGCGGTGACGCCGGCCAGGAGGGTGAGCTCATTCAGCGTTGGGTGATGCAAAAAGCCGGTATCAAATGTCCGGTGAAAAGACTCTGGATTTCATCGCTCACCGATGAATCGATCCGCAAAGGGTTCCAGGAATTGAAACCGGAGGGCGATTTCAACAATCTCTATCACGCCGGACTGGCCCGGGCCATGGGCGATTGGATTTTAGGGATGAACGCCACGCGCCTCTACACGCTCAAGTATGGTCAACAGGGTAATGTGCTCTCAATCGGACGAGTGCAGACCCCGACGTTGGCCCTGATTGTGCAGCGTCATCATGAAATCGTCAATTTCGTGCCGGAAAACTTCTGGGAGCTGAAAACCGTTTACCGCGATGTGACGTTCAACGCCACGTCGGGACGATACAAGGAGATTGAAAAGGCTCAGGAAGTGCTGGAACAGATTACCGGTAAGCCGTTTGTCATTACCGATGTAACAGAAAAAAAAGGTAGGGAGGCCCCGCCGCGTCTGTTCGACCTGACATCGCTGCAGGTTGAATGCAACCGCCGATGGGGCATGACCGCCGAGGAGACATTGCGCAACATCCAGTCGCTATATGAAAAGAAAGTGACCACTTATCCGCGTGTCGACACCACTTATCTCAGTGATGACATATATCCCAAGGTGCCGGGAATATTGCGGAAAATGACACCGTATGCGGCGATGACAGCGCCGGTGCTCGCCTCGAAATTGCCGAAAAGCAAAAAAGTGTTCGACAATTCAAAGGTCACCGACCACCATGCCATCATTCCGACAGGGGAGTCACCCGCCGCACTTGTGGGTGATGAGCGTAAGCTGTATCATTTGATCGCCACGCGATTCATCGCCGCTTTCTACCCCGACTGCCAGTTCATGCAGACCACGGTTCTGGGCGAGGTGGAGAAACATGAGTTCAAGGCTACCGGTAAAGTGATAACCGAGCCGGGATGGCGCAAGGTGCTTCAACCGGCTGAAAACGGTGGGGATAACGCCGAGCGTGAGTCCGACGACAAGATTCTGCCTCCGTTCACATGTGGCGAATCGGGTGACCACGTCCCGGCACTGGTCACTAAAACAACTCAACCGCCGAAATACTACACCGAGGGTACACTGCTCCGGGCAATGGAAACGGCTGGCAAGACCATCGATGACGATGATTTGCGCGACGCTATGAAGGAGAATGGCATCGGTCGCCCTTCAACACGCGCGGCTATCATAGAAACGCTTTTCAAGCGCCGTTACATTTACCGTGAACGGAAAAACATCATGGCTGCCCAGGCGGGTATCGACCTGATAGCCACCATCAGGGAGGAACTTCTGAAAAGCGCCAAACTAACCGGCATATGGGAAAACAAGCTGCGCAGAATTGAACGCGGCGACTACTCGGCGGGTGAGTTCATTGGCGAGCTTAAGGAGCAGATCACGGAGATAGTGAACTCCGTGATGCGTGATAATTCCTCACGGAGAATCATCACCGGACAGCTTGATGAGGAAAAGACCAGGAAACCGGCCGCTGCGAAAAAACAAACCGCTGGTGAAGGTGAGAAAAAGAAACGTACCACCATAAAGTCGCTCGACCAGATTGTGTGTCCGTCGTGCGGAACAGGCCACAT
>JAXJVW010000198.1:0-10883 GCA_036308365.1 Muribaculaceae bacterium | reverse complement strand
TTTTCCTCTCATCATCGGTCACTTAGCTCGCTAAGCTCCCTCTTCTTCGAGAAAAATCTCCTAAAAATTCCCCTCGGATAAATATCAAAATAATTTCCACCAGTTACTTATCAATGAGGAATATTTAGAATGAAACCACTACGCACACTCCTTACGTTGACCACAGTATTAGTGGCATTTACCGCTTATCCTCAATATGAATTTTCGGAATTGGACAGCTGTCCACAGTCTGTGGAAGATGTTGTAAAGCTATGTAAAGAAAGGAAATTTACTGAGGTCAGTGAGAAATATATTAAGGCCCACTTCATTCAAATCCGTAATGAAGTGTCAAGTTTAGCACCAAAATATTGCTTTGTGTATGGAAAATTCAAAGTCCGGGACTGTGAATTTCTCCTCTTTGAGTATTCTTCGCCGTTAGCTCAATACTATTATGTCGCCGTTCTAAACAACGATGGGCGTTATCCGCCATTGCTTCAAATTGGGAATGCCGATGGGGGTGCCCTCGGCTCAAATTTCGTGCTTCTTAATCAGGATTCCATTATCATTACAACAATAAAGAATGATGCCGAATATCCCTATTTTTGTCAGGAAACTTACCGCTTGGACTGCAACTTCACCCGCATCTCCGAGCCATTTTCAGACGAAAATGGTGATGACTATTGGGGGTATGACCAGATGGAGGAATTCGCTGCTCACCCACATGTTGAATGGTGAGTTGTTGGCCTGTCACGTGCTTGCGATTATCAAGTCGCTATAATCCGGATGGTATTCGGAAGTAGAATACTGTTCAGGCCCGAGGTCATCGGGCATTGACATTCACCGAGTCGACGTGCTGCGGTGGTAAAGAAAGATTCTCAGGGAGGGAATCTTTTTTTATGGTCTGTTTTTTGCGACGGAGTCGTTTGAGGAAAGATGTGAGGCTGTCGAAGTCGCGTTTGAAGAGGATTCCGATGCCTTGAGTGGTTGTGGCCGTTTTGACGTAGAAGTTACGGTCGTTGTAGCGGTTGTAGGCTTTGAGGCGTATGTGGCCCGATTTGTTCAGGAGATATTCCAGGTCGAAGTCGCCGATGAACTGCGAGGCGTTGAGAGCGTCGTCGCGGTAGCCGAAGTTTCCGTTGAAGAGCAAGCGGTTGTTGAGCAGTCGGCTCGACAGAGCGAGGTCGACCTCCACGTCGGAGAAGTCGCCTCTGTCGCTACGGAAATTAGGAGCGATGCTCCAGTTTTCGCTGAGCTGACCGAGCATGCTGCTGAGTTGCGACGAAATGGTTGAGGATGCCACGGAGACGAGTTCGTTGCCTTTGGTGGTAGAGCCCATGTAGTCAGGAGTGTAGAAGCGGTTGAGCGCGAGGAGATAGATTATCTGACGGTTCATCATGTCCTCGGTGCTGATGATGCTTCGCACCTTGCGGTAGACATCCTGTGAGAGAGTGGGGAACTCGAGGTCGAATTCGAGGTCGGGCTGCCGGATGTCGCCGGTGACGTTGAGCAGAGCGTGCACGGGGACGTTTGTGCGGTTCAGTTCCTTGTCCTGGAGGAATGATTCGTCGAGGTCGCTGAGGTTTGCGTTGAGTGCGTAGGAAGCCTGTAGGTTGAGTTTGGCGGCGTATGGGTCGCCGTGGAAAGCGATGGAGCTTCCGTCCTTGATAGAGAATTCCTTTATGATGATGTCCTGAAGGGTGAAGTTATATTTACCTTGTTCCAGGGTGTAGTTTCCGAAAATGCGCAGGTCTTCGTTTGCCGAACCGTAATCGAGTTGCAGGTTGCCTTTTCCGTTTGCCCGGATGCTGTCGCCCCCGACGGGGTCCATTTTGAGAATCAGGGTTGCGGCCGGGGTTACGTCGACCTTTATGCTCATGTTGTAGATGGAAGGTTCGCTTTGGTCGGTTTGGGCCATGCGTTCGCGCAGTTCGTTTATGATGCGCTGGGTAGGGGTCAGAGAGTTCCGGATAGAGTCGGCGTTGGCAATGGCGTTTCGGTCGCGGAACGTGATGAAGCTGTATTCGCTGGCGTCCTCGCGGTCAGAGAGTACGAAAGTGAAGACAGATTTCGGGGCAGTAGCCATGTCGACACCGATATTCACCACACCCGGTTGCCCTGAAATGTGGGCCGATCCGTTACCGAAGATTCGACCGAACCAGTCGGGGTTGGTGGCTGCGGTAACGTCGTAGCTGAGGAAGTTGTCGGCTTTAGTGATTGCGAAGTCGAAGCTCGGGTCCTTGAAGAATTTGTGGCGAACCCAGCCGTTGAGGCGTGCGTGGTTTCCGTAGGGGTCGGTCAGGGTTATGTCGCGGATGTCGATCAATCCCGGGGTTATGTGGACGGAGTCGGTGGTGGTGTAGGTAGTGTTGGTGAAGTCGATTTTCAGTTTGAGGTTTTCAGCGAGGATGTCGCCTTCGAGGTCGATTAGTTTGAATGTTCCGAACAGTCGTGCCCAACCGGAAGCGTGGCCGGAGATGTGTGAGGTGAACGCCGACATGTAGGGTTTGAGGAATTCCACGGGGATATGTTTTGCGCGGAAAGTGATGTCGAGCGAGTCGTTCATGGGGAATATGGCACCGTTGATGATAGAGCGTGTGTTTCCCGGCTGGTCGATGATAGCGTCGAGGGTGATGGCGCGGTTGTCGTTGTCCCAGTGGCTTTTTATCAGAGCGTCGCCGAAGACCGTTTTGTTGTAGCTGATGTTTTTGACCTTCAGTCCGTCGGTGATCATCCGTGGTTCGGGGGAGAAGAGCTGCGAAGCGAAGAATGTTCCGGTTGCGTCGCCACCGAGTTGAGCTTTATCGATTCCGAGTGATTCGAAAATGTAGTCGAGGTTTACGTTCAGGAGGTTTAGTTTGATTTGGTCGTCAGGGTTGGCTGAGGCGACGCCGTCGATGTAGACGAACTGGTTGGCTCGCCGGACATCGAAGTTGTTGATTTCCACCCGTTTGTCAGAAGCGATGATTGAAGCGGGATAGATTGTCCATGTGCTGTCGTTGAAGGTCAGGTCGCTCCGGTTGATTCGGATGTTCGAGATTAGTTTGTTGTTGTCGTCAGAGTTGAATTGTGCGTCGACGTCGATGTCACCTTTGTAAGTTCGTTTACGGTCGATGTTCCATGACAGGTGGGTGCTGAGGCTGTTGTCAGCGCCGGTAGATTTCAGGAGCAGAGACATCGGACCGTTTTTAGTGGGTACGGTTGTGGTGGCATAGAGCATTGCTGCATTGGCCGTGGAGTCGGTTGTCAGCGACAGTTCGGTTTTTTCGATGAGTTTATCCTTTTGTCTGAGGTAGGGGGCGGAGATGTCGAGGGTGATTTTGTTGGCCGGAGCGTTTACGGCGCTGTGGATTGAGATGGGGTAGATGAGGCTGATGGGCAGGTTGAAGAATTGGTTGATTTTTTCGCTGTATTTGACTGTTGCGTCGAGGTAGAAATCGTTAATGCGGGGTGTTGCTTGTTTGTTCAGTGGATGTTTTTTATCTGCTTTCTGCGGGAAGAACACGGGGAAGTGTTGCCGTGCTATTTCGGCGATGTCGGCGGCGATGGTGTTGAAATTGTAGCTTCCTTTGATCTCAGCGTCGAGGTAGTCGGATGTCAGGTTTATTTCCGCCGGGAGCGACGAGCCATTGAATGTCAGATTGAGGTTCTCCATGCCGATGGCCGGATTGTCGGTTGACGCGGGGTTGAATTTCAGCGAAGATATGTTGATGAAACCGTCGGCCTGGTTGGGGTTTATTCCGAGGTATTGGCCGGAGATGTCGGCCGAGAGAGTGTAGCCCGGATACTTGTTGGTGAGGTTGAGGCTGTTGGGCTGCAGGTTGATTATATGGGCTTCCAGAGAGGCTTGCCGGGGTTCATTGTGAGGTGCCAACAGATCTGCCCGGAGGTTGAAGGTGGCCATGGGGTCGGCGCAGCTGAGGCTGAAGTCGGAGTCATGACCATCGAGGGAGAATTGAGCGTTGATGTCGGTGTAGGTGTGGTCGTGGAACTGCAGTTCGTTGATCAAAGTGTTTGCCTCCACCTGTTTTATCGCCTTTGAGAGAGTGGCTTTACCGGAGGTTTCAAATGAGATGTTTCCGAGGCGTGCTGACGGGATCAGCGGCGCGAGGTTGAAACTGTTTGTGGTGATGTGGCCGTTGAGGTTCACGGGAGCCTTGGTGGAATAGCGGTTGTAGGAAGAGTTGATTTCGATGTTTCCGAGCGAAGAGAGTATGGCTCCGTTGAAGTTTCCCCGGAGCATGTTGGCGTTGAGCGATCCGTTGATGTTCAACCGCTGCACCTGGCTGATGCTGTTGGTTAGCGTCGGGGGTAGGTTGAGTGGTTCGGCTATGTGGGAGATCAGCCTTGCGGCTGAGGTGTTCAGTGCCAATACCGGGAGCGACAGCGAGATGGAATCGGGTGAGGAATAGTGGGTTATGTAGCCGTTCATCAACAGCGAGAGCGAGTTGTCGTCGGCCACGATGTCGATGAATTTAATGTCGAGGTTCTCCTTGTCGGCCACGAGTTGAGTCGAGATGTTGATTGGAGTCGCTATTGATTCAAGTTGTGGGATGAATGCTGCGAAGTCGGCCGGGGAGAGGTGGCTGCCCTTTAGAATGTTTATGTCGAGGGTGTCGTTGCTGAGGAGGTCGAGGGGATCCTTCGGCTGCCAGTTGTCGTAGTTCAGTTCGATAGGTCCGAACTCGAGTTGCGAGTTAGGCAGACATAGCGACAGCGAGTTTATAAGTGCGTGTTTTTTGGATATGCTGAAGAGACCGTTGAAGTCGGTCACTTCAAATCCCGAGCTTTCGGCGAAGGCTATTCGTTTGACGTCGACCACGAAGCTGTCGCGAGTGATTTTAGGGATGCCGATGTCGGCTCTAAGGTCCGAGATCCGGATGTGGTTTTTATTGAACTTGTTGTTGGATTGTGGTTCAGAGAGAACGTCGTAGCTGATGGCGGTTCGTCGGATTACAACGGTTGAGAGCCGGATGTCGATGTCGGACTTCGGTTTGTCGGGGTTTTTTCCTTTGAGAGCGTCGATGATGTGCCGGATGTTGAGCTGAGACTGGGGAGTGTCTTTCCAGAGATGAGCGTCGAGACCGGTGATCTCGGCGTAGTCCACGCCGATTTCGTTAGTCAAGAGCATGCGGTGGAGGTCGACTCCGGCGCTGAGTCTGTGAATGGTCATCAGGGTGTCGCCATCGTTGTCAGTGACCGTTACTCCCCGGAGCACCACCCTGTTGAAGGGGACGATTGAGAGAGAGTTGATTGTTACGGGTGACTGTAGCAGTTTTGACAGTTCGGCTTCCGTGCGGTCGCAAAGTTTGCCCTGTACTCCAGGCAGAGACAGGAGCACATAGATAAGCATGGGTAGCAGTATCGCCAAAGACAGCAATACGAGGCAAACGGTGCGGAACACGCGGTAGGTCCACTTCATTTCGTGACGGAAGATGTGTTATGTGTTTGAATTGAACACGGATTAACTAACGGAGGTTGGCTCGGTGCGGTGGAAGCCATGGGCATACCGAAAGAATGCGGGTTTGCGATGGCGTCAGCTGAGCTGAAAAATATTTATGCGAATTTAGTAATTTTTTTTGGTTTGGTTGTTAAAAATCCAAACTTTATGAGTAAGTTTGCAGAATAAGCGTGCCGAGGTCGTTGTTGGATTTTTATCCGTGCGATGAACATGATCGGTGTCCGGATTGTTTTCAGGGTTAAAGAGCATTATGCTATTGCTTGATAATTGCTCCTGAAGTGTTTTGCCGGGATAATGTTCGAAATCCGGGAGGCGGGGCAGAATCAGGTGCTCATTGGTTTTAATTCATCATAATCATTAACATGTGTTTGGAAAAGACACATAATATACAAATTTAGAGATAATGAATTCATATATTAAGGGTGTGGTTGCAGGAGTCCTGTCGATAGTTGCGGGTTCCATGGCCATGGAGTCGTCAGCGGCCGTCAAGGGAGAGAAGAATTTTGGAGTTAAGATGGGCTATACGTCGCTGAATGAGTCGGTTGTGGCCGGCATCAATTTCAGTTATGCATTTTCACAGCATTTCAGGATAGCTCCGAATTTGCAGTATGCATTCCGGAATAATAACCGTGACGGGCTGTTGATAAATTTTGATTTCCATGTGCCGCTCGACATTCAGTCGGGGACGAAGTTCGAGATCTATCCGATAGTTGGATTGAATTATTCGTGCTGGACGAAATATCACAAGGATGTGATTGATGAGGATGGGAACAGCGACGATGTCAGCACGCGCAAGAACCGTTTTGGATTGAATGCCGGCGGTGGTGTGGGTTTCAATGCCACTTCAACCTTGAGGTTTACTTTCGAGACGCGATATACACTTGTAAAGAGTTATAACACAACGACATTTGATCTGGGCGTAGCCTATAGATTTTGAGGGTGTGTTTATGTTTAACACGCTCTATGAGTGTGTTTTTTCATGGCCAAGATAAGAATAGCTATTCCCGGGCGTAGGATAAAATGACAGAGGGTGTCTCAAGGAATGGGACACCCTCTGTCGGATGGTATTGTTTTATTAATGCTTTGCGGTTGTGGTTTATCGCTACATGAAGCAGAGCACGAGCACCTGGGCCGCCACTACCCTGAGGAACATGGTCAGCGGGTAGACTGTTGCGTAGGCCACGGCGGGGATGTCGCTACCTGTTGCTTCGCCGGCGTAGGCGAGGGCCGGGGGATCGGTGTAGCCTCCTGAGAAGAGACCCATGATTGCGAGGAAGTTGATTTTGTAGACTCCTCGTGCGATGGAGCCGGTTATTAGGATGGGGATTAGTGTGATGAGGAATCCCCAGAGCACCCACCACATGCCGGTTTCGTTGAACACGGTGCTGTAGAAGTCCTTGCCGGCGGATATGCCAACAGAGGCGAGGAACAGGCAGATTCCTAATTCACGGAGCATCAGTGATGCTGACGAAGATGTGTAGGTTACGAGTTTGAATTTGTAGCCGAATCGGCTGAGGAGAATGGCCACGACGAGCGGACCACCGGCGAGGCCGAGTTTCATTCCGAAGCCCACGTTGATTGAACCGACGACGATACCGAATAGAATGCCGACGAAGATAGTGATCAGGTTGGGCTGGTTGAGGCGTTTCATTGAGTTACCCATTTTGTCGGCCAGACGGTCGATGTCGGCCAGAGCGCCTACGACGGTCATTCGGTCGCCCATCTGGAGCCGGAGTCCCGGAGAAGCGAGCAGGTCGACACCAGCGCGGTTAACACGAGTGGCGTTGAGGTTGTAGCCTTTGTGGAGGCGTAAAGAACCGATTGTCACACCGTTGTATTCGCTTTTTGTGACCACGATACGACGAGACACCACGTTGGCCGGGGTCACTTCTTCCCAGTCCATGTCGACTTTTTCACCCAGTACGGCGGTGAATTTAGGTTCGTCCTGAGCCGAGAGCACCACGAGCAGACGGTCGCCCACATGGAGTTCGGTGGCAGAGGTGGGTATGGTTATGTCGCCTTTTGAGTCCATGATTCTGGAGATCACGAAGTTAGTGGTGATGATTTCATGGAGTTTGATAACTGTCATACCTTCGATGAGACGGTTTGTTATTTCAAGCGACATCATGAAAGGTTTGAGGGTGTTGCTTTCCTGGTCGTCTTCAATTTGTTTGATTTCATCCTCCATTCGGATTCTGAAAATCAGTTTGATGATGAACATGGCGGTTATGATTCCGACGACGCCGAGGGGGTAGGCGGCTGCGTAGCCCATTGCCATGGTGTTTTCGGCAGCGGGATTAGCCACAGCCTGTTGCGCGGCGGCCAGACCCGGGGTGTTGGTTACGGCCCCTGACATGATTCCGACGAGCACATCCATGCATGTGTTGCCACCTTCGATGAAGAAGATAATCAGCACGATGACGACGTTAAGCGCGATGGCGGCTACGGCGAGCAGATTGAGCCTTACGCCCCCTTCCTTGAAAGAAGAGAAGAAACCGGGGCCCACTTGCAGACCGATGGCGAAAATGAAGAGAATCAAACCGAATTCCCTAATGAACTTAAGAACTTGCGGGTCGACCTCATAGCCGAAGTGTCCCATCAGGATTCCCACAAAGAGAACGAATGTGACACCGAGTGACACACCTCCGATCTTAAGTTTGCCCAGAAAGATACCCGCAGCAATGACGAATGAATAGAGCATGATTGTCGATGCCAGATTCAGATTGTGCGGTGCAAACAATTGAATTAAATCCATGTTGAAAGAAATGTATTGTAATTATTGGAATTGCGCTGTGAGCAGTGATAGGCGCGCCGTGCGCGTTTGAGGGTGCAAAGTTACGAAATTTTCCTCGATTAGTAAAGAGTTGGATCGGAGAAATTTCGCAAATTTCGCAGCAAGGGTTGTGCGGGGCGCCGTGATGGTTTTCAGCGGAGGCTGCGGTGGGGTGGGCGATGTCGGGATCAGATTGTGTCGGTTTGGCCGGTAGCTATCTCGAGGATTTCGGCGGGATTCGACACGATTATTTCGGCGTAGTTTTTTTTCAGTTCCGATTCGGGCCGGAATCCCCATGTTACGCCGCAGGATGTGACACAGGCTCTGCGGGCTGTCTCCATGTCGACGCCTGAGTCGCCCACGTAGAGCACCTCGGCTTTGGGGGTTGGTATTTCCGACAGGATATGGAAAACGATGGAAGGGTCGGGTTTGACCGGCACGTCGGGCTTCTGCCCTTCCACGGCGGCCCAGCTTATGTAGGGGAAGTAGTTGCTGATGAGGCTTTTGACGGCGCTGTCATATTTGTTTGAGGCCACGGCGAGTTTCACTCCTTTGTCCTGGAGGTTGCGGAGGAGTTCGGGTATGCCGGGATAAGGCTCGGTGTGGTCGGTTTTGTGTTGGTCGTAGTATTCGGTGAAGTATTCCCGTAGCCGTTCAATGTTTTCTTCAGTGCGGGCATCGTCGGGAAGCACGCGCTCGAGGAGTTTTTTGACGCCGTTACCCACGAAGAAAGGGTAGGAGCTGAGGGTGTGGGTGGGGTATCCGGCTCTTGTCAGGGCGTGGTTTGCGGCTTGGCCGAGGTCGCTGATTGTGTTGAGCAGGGTTCCGTCGAGATCGAATATGACAAGTTGTTTCATGCTTCGTGATTCAGTTGTGCTGTGTGTTTTAGGATGGGGTCAGAAGGGATAGCCCACGGCGAAATGGAGAGTTGCGTCGCGATGCCAGCGGGGATGGAGCAGAGGCCATGGCTCCTGGTTTACGGCTGGGTTGTGCGCTTTCATACCCAGGTCGAATCGGAGGATGAAGTAGGTGAAGTCCATGCGCAGGCCGGCGCCGTAGGAGGCGGCTATCTGTTTGTAGAATTTGTTGAACTTGAACATTCCGCCGGGCTGGTTCTCGTAGTTGTGGATTGTCCAAATGTTTCCGGCGTCGATGAACAGGGCCGCTTCGAACACCCAGAACAATTTCGCACGGTATTCCAACGAGAGGTCGAGCCTGATGTCGCCACATTGGTTGATGAAGTCGGTTACGGAGTTGCGTGAGTCGTAGCTGCCCGGTCCGAGAGTTCGCACGCCCCATCCGCGGACTCCGTTGGCGCCACCGGCGTAGAAACGTTTTTCGAAGGGTATCATGCGGGAGTTTCCATAGGGGTAGCCTATGCCGAATCCGGTTCTGAAAGCCATGGAGTTACGAGCGTTGAAATAGAACGTGCGTGTGTAGTCGATTTCTGATTTCACATATTGCGAATATTGCGTGCCGAAGACTTTGTAGGCGCCGTCCTGACGTTTCTGACCGGTCAGTTCGCTGAGTGCGTAGAGGAGGTTACCGGCTGTTTCGATGCTGTAGCGGAGGGTGAAGAAGTCTTGCTGCTGACTTCCGGGCGATAGAGCCGCCGAGGTCATTTTTCGGTTTGTGAGATAGTAGGTGTAGCCCAGGCGCATGATCAGGTGGTCTTCGTAGCTGTAGCGTAGCAGTGGGTTTGAGGGGGCTATCTCATCGATGAAGTTGAGGGTGCTGTGTGGGAGGTAGACGAAGTTTATGTCGAGCAGGTCGAGAGTTCGTCGCATGGTGTTGGAGCGGTTGGCCCATTTGTATTTCCAGGCGGCGCCGGAGATAATGCGGGTGTATTCCGGACGTTCCTGATAGTTGAACGACAGGGCCACCTCGGATGATGCTATTATTCGTTGTTTATAGTGTTTCGGGATGAAAGGGGCCTTGAATTTGGGAAAAGTCACACCCACTTCGCCGGCATATTCGGTGTAGCGGTTGTTGATCAGTCCGTCGAGGTTTCCTGAGAGACTTTCGTAGGAAGTTCGGAATTTAGTAGTCAGTGTTTCAGACCCATTCCAAAGGTTCCGGTGCTGGAATGTGAGCCCGACGCCGAAACCGAGGTCGCCCTCGGAGTTCGTTCCTTCGAGTTCGAGCGAGGCTCCCATTTTTTTTGTTCGTGAGAGCATGATGCGGCAGTCGAGCATCTGAATGTCGCCGACTTGCCCCACCGGAATCATGTTGATGTTGATGAATTTGAGTATGCCTAACTGGCTGAGAGCCTCGTAGGTTCGGTCAACGTCGGCCGAATTGTAGAGTTCGCCCGGTTGGATGAAGCATTTTTCCTCGAGTACGGATGGGCGGAGGTAGTGGTCGGGTCCGTAGATGACGTGTATGCCTTTGTAGAAAACCGTGTCAGAGACGGCTTTGTTGTTGCGTGAGTCGGATTCGCCTGATTCGTAATCGGTTATGAAGTATACGTTTTTGATGTAGTATTTTTCATGGAGAGGTGGGGGAGATTGCAATCCGGCGGTTTTGTGGGGTTTGCGAATCTGCATTGTCAGGTCGACGTTTTTTGATCCGGCGGCGGTGTCGGCGATGAAAGTAATGTATTCTTTGGTGAAAGCGTAGTAGCCGTTACGCCGGAGCCGTTCGGTTATGAGTGTCCGTTCCTACTCGAGGTTG
>JAXJVW010000197.1:0-2449 GCA_036308365.1 Muribaculaceae bacterium | reverse complement strand
GTTCATGAACCACCCCTGGCTCATATGGTTCATCGCCGTGGCAACAGGCGTCTGCCACGCCAAACAAGCCGCCATGGCCGACTACTACCGCCAGTTCCACCTCTACTTCCTTAAAGGCGAGGAGGGTAGCGAGCTCGACAACTCAAGCGACCTCAAACAGAAACTCGCCGAACTGTCATGGTCTAAAAACTTCTTCAAAAAACTGACCCTGACAACCTACACCAACTACACCCTGCAGCAGGAAGCCACCGCTCCGGCGATGCAAGCACTCAGAGCCGAACTGGCCCAGCGGTTCCCCTCGGGCAAAATACCCGCCAAGTTCCGCGAAGCATTCCGCAAAGCATCGCTGCCACTGATGAAGTACACCAACATACTCTCATTCAACTGGCGCACCATAGCCCTGTTCACAGCCCTGTTCCTGCAGATGCCATGGCTCTACTTCGCCTTTGAGCTCGTGGTGCTCAACGCACTGTTGCTCTACATGATCTGGCGCCACGAAAAAATATGCCGTAACTTCATACACGAACTTCGCGATGGAAAATACTGACATCAAAGGAATCATTTTTGACTACGGAGGCACCATCGACAGCTTCGGCGACCACTGGAGCCACATCATCGAGGAAGGCTACCGTATCGCCGGAATAATGCTCGACAACGAAACATTCCGCGACGCCTACGTCTTCGCCGAACGTGCCCTGGCCAAAGAACGCATAATCCTCCCCACTGACAACTTCCTGCAGCTGATGCGCAAAAAAATAGCGATCGAGCTCAACCGTCTGGTAGAGAGCGGAGCCCTCACCAAAGAGGAAGCCTCCGAGGCCGCCTGCGAAACGATAGCCCGCCACTGCTACGACAGCGCCGCCAAGGCCGTGGCCACAGCCCGCCCAACCCTCGAACATCTCGCCGCGCGCTATCCCATGGTGCTGGTGAGCAACTTCTACGGCAACGTCGAAGAAGTGCTCCGCGATTTCGGCATACGCCACCTGTTCCGGGGAATCATTGAAAGCGCCGTCGTTGGTGTGCGCAAACCCGACCCCCGCATCTTCATGCTCGGAACCGTGGCCCTCGGTCTGGATCCGGCCAATGTGCTCGTGGTGGGCGACAGCCTCCGCAAAGATATTCTTCCGGCCCGGTCAATCGGATGCCACACCGCATGGATCAAAGGACGCGGATGGACACCCGATGAAGACGCGGCCACAGATCCGGCCTACATTCCATCGCTCGAATATCTCACAAAATCGCTATAGCATAATTTACATTCTTTCACATTTTAGATTCATATTCCGCTAAAATTAATTCATGTTTATCATAAATAACATAAGTTTAGAAAATCAGCGGATTGTATAGCATTTTTTAACACTTAACAATGTCAAAGAATAAAAAACAATGTGTACTTTTACACGCTCAAAATCAAAACAACCAACAAATTAGAATATAACAACCAATTAAAATATTACAAATCATCATGAGTAATGTAAAGAAAGCCGAAGGAAAACTCGGTGTTATGGTCGTGGGTCTTGGTGCAGTTACATCAACATTCATGACTGGTGTCCTGATGGCACGCAAAGGCCTTGCCAAACCCGTTGGCTCAATGACCCAGTACGATAAAATCCGTGTGGGTGAAGGTGCAGACAAAAAATATCTCAAATATAACGAAATAGTTCCCATCGCCGACCTCAACGACATCGTTTTCGGTGCCTGGGACGTTTATCCCGCTAACGCTTACGAATCAGCCATCAACGCTGAAGTGCTCAAAGAAAAAGACATCAACCCCGTCAAAGATGAGCTCGAAGCAATCAAACCCCTTAAAGCTGCGTTCGACCACAACTACGCCGCCCGCCTCGACGGTGACAACGTGAAAGATTGCAAGGACCGTTGGGACATGGCTCAGCAGATCCGCGAAGATATCCGCAAATTCAAAGCTGAAAACGGCTGCGACCGCATCGTTGTGCTCTGGGCTGCTTCAACTGAAGTTTACGTTCCCGTTGATGAAAAAATCCACGGCACAGTTGAAGCTCTCGAAGCTGCAATGAAAGCCGACGACAAAGAGCACATCGCTCCCTCAATGTGCTACGCCTACGCCGCTCTGAAAGAAGGTGCCCCCTTCATCATGGGCGCCCCCAACACAACCGTTGACATCCCCGCGATGTGGCAGCTTGCCGAAGAAACCAAAATGCCTATCGCCGGCAAAGACTTCAAAACAGGTCAGACTCTGGTGAAATCAGGTTTCGCTCCCATCATCGGCACCCGTTGCCTCGGCCTTTCAGGATGGTTCTCAACCAACATCCTCGGCAACCGCGACGGCCTGGTGCTTGACGAACCCGCGAACTTCCGCACCAAAGAAGTCAGCAAACTCTCAACCCTGGAATCAATCCTCGTGCCCGAAGAGCAGCCCGACCTCTACACCGACTACTACCACAAAGTGCGCATCAACTACTATCCTCCCCGC
>JAXJVW010000196.1:0-14557 GCA_036308365.1 Muribaculaceae bacterium | reverse complement strand
TTTAGATTTTTAATCTTGATGAAGGAGTTTAGGGGCTCCTAAATGACTGAATCAAGATTATAAATATATTGACAAGACTCTCAAAGACAAGATAAAATAAATTTTAAACAGTTTCTTAGAAAGAGTCAAATTTGCGGAAATAACGACGCTGCTTAATTCTCTTTCGTTTGATGATGTTAAACATCGGCATCACCTTGCGTCGGCGCGAAGTGTGGCGGCGCTGTTTCTCTGATAAACCGGACTTTGGCATCCTGATCATCGACAGCACCACAATGGTAAATATTATGAGTAAAGTCGTAACCATCTTGATTACTTGTTTCCGCAAATATAAGTATCTCTCAGAAATTAACTTCGCATTAAAAAATCAATTCTTCACTCGGTTTATGTCGGCCACAGCCGTAAAATCGTCGATCATATAGTCGGGACTCGCAGCCTTGAGTGATTCAACCGTTCCATTTCCATAAGTCACCGCACACGTGACACATCCTGCCGCATTTCCCATCATTATGTCAACGTCAGCGTCGCCTACAACCAACGTGTCGTCAGCTTTCCATTGAAGTTTCTTTAATACCGTGAGCACCGGTTCAGGATCGGGCTTCCCTTTGGTCACGCTGTCAGCGCCGACAATACACCCGAACCAATCCCTGATGCCGAGACCATCGAGATAATCATACAGCGACGATAAACGTCGGCTCGACGCGATGGCGATACCGCACCCTTCGTCGCGTAACTTCTCCAATGTTTCCATGACTCCGGGGAATGTGTTCTCATGTGAGCCTTTTTTCAACCTGTCGTAGTTCAACCGAAACAAACGGGCGAACTCTTCATTTGAAATGTCACTGTCAGGATAAAGGAATCTTCCGGCTTCGTCAGTGCGTATGCCAATAATGGATTTGCACTGCTCGTCGCTCTTTTCAGGTAAGCCCATCTCTTTGATGGTAGCTTTGATAGTGGACAAAATCACACCGGCAGTGTCCATCAATGTGCCGTCGAAATCAAATATATAATTCATGTTATGGTTGGGTCGTAAGTCTGTGTTTTAAATTTCCACTTGAGGTCGGGATGGTTCCCGGATGTTCTGGAAGGGAGTTATGGGGTTCCATAATGAATAATGAGTAAGCTCGGGAGCTGTACTGGAATCAGTGACGGATAGCATCGACTAATTTCCGACGCTTACTTGCCTATCCGCTGTCATTCCTCCTTTGTGACTGGTAGCCCGTCCCTTTCCCATGCCATGATGCCACCGTCCATATCAACGACTTTGTAGCCGTGGTCGGTCAGAAATGCGGCCGCATCATTGCTGCGTCGGCCACTTCTGCAATAAATGTAAATGGTTCTGGCACTGTCAATCTGTATGAAATCACGCTTGAATGTCAATGAGTCAAGCCAGTTCAACAAATGAGCTCCCTCGAGGTGGCCTTCGGCATATTCAGCAGGCTTGCGGACATCCAGCAGATAACCTGTGGAGTCGGATGTCAACCGCTCCTGAAATTCCCGGGGCGACACTCTTTCTATCCCTGAATTATCTGATCGGACACCGCATCCCGCTCCAATTAATGAAGCCATCACGGAGCAACATCCCACAATTTTTCGAAATATCGGTTTCATAACGACAAAATTAATATTTTTATCCGATAAAATCAAGCGTGTGCTGTTTCTGCTTCGCTTTTACCCATCTGTAGTTGACGTCTATCTGTCCACCACCGACAAGACTCTATCCCACTATAGGAACGCTGAGGCGTGGTGGATGGCGCCTGTCCGGCTGCTGCCATTACGTTCATCATTCGCGCCATTTCCGCGCTTGCTGCCGTCGGGTCCTCCAGACTTATGCCGTACTGGTTCATCGCCGTGGTAAGCACCTGCGCGGCGGCCACGCCGTCACCTCCCATCAGCTTGCTTGTGGTCTGTATGCAGTCGCCCATGCTGCGCAGCGCCTCCGGATATTTACCCAGTTCGGGGCTCAACTGCGAGAGCAAAAGTTTGTAGCCCTCAACGGCCACGCTTGCATCAGTGCCGAAAGCCTTTGCACTCTCACGGGCGAATTTTTCAATCTGTTTCAGCCCGTCGCCTGTCACGCCGGCCACGGCGCTGAGATCGTGCATTTGGCGGTCCAGTGTTATGCCGGCACTTGACAAGGCCGTAACACCGTCGGCCACATTCTGAAATACGTCTTTCAGATATGAGAACGTGGCAAGCGTACCGGTGAATCTTCGCACACCGCTGTCCGCACCCTCAACCGACGCCGAAAAAGTCCCGGCTGCGGCACTCATGCCGTTTATTTGAGCCGAAAAATTTCCGCCTATGTTAAAAATGTAGTCAAATACGCTTGCCATATCGTTTTTATTTGTTATATTTGTAGCACATTAACCCGGTAACATTCAAAGTTATGCTCAGTTTCCTGTTAAAACTCATCGGTTGGGGCGCCCTCATCGCTTATTTGGGCTGGGCTGTTTACGCTTTATATCGTGCTATTTTCAAAGCCGGTAAAAACGGGTCGCTCCCTTGGCTTTAACGCTTCTTTTTTTCACCGAACAGCCGCGCGATTAGTCCATGTCAAAATATCGTGGACAGACACTATTCCATATCGGCGAACACTTCGCCTGAAATATCGGCTACGGAGTCAAGTGGAATTTCTGTTCCGTCGACAAGTCTGAGTATGTTGAAACAGACCTCTACGCTTTTGATTGAACCTTGAACCGTGACATAATCCCCACCCTCTTTGCGATCATCAGGCTTAAAGTAGGTGATTGACAACTCCGGTTGTTCAGCTATGGAAAGCGCATAACTGATTTTGGTTGAAAGCATGTGCAATTCTTCTGCCGAAAGATCTCTTTGTGATGAGGTGAAGCGGGCAGTTTCGTCAATAGCCGAACTATGTCCGGTGAGCGCCGCAAAGGGTGCGAACTGTGCCGCACGAGCTTCCATAGGCATCTGACGTCTGTTTTCTGACATGTAGTGTGGAAGATTGATTATGTCATCATATGGTCCATTCATCTCTATTTACGCCTTATGTCCTCCAATCTGTTTGTTACGTTCTCTTTGTGTGGCTCCGTCGGCATAATTCAACCCCTTCAGGATGGTGTTTTTCCCAAACTGCTTGCGGAGTTTTATTATTGCCTCCTGCCTGCGGCGTTCCCTGGCCATCGCTTCTTCTTCGGCTTTCCGTTTTCGCTCCAATTCCTCATAGTCGGTGAATAAATCCAGTTGGACCGCAGAATCGGTGGTTTTGACACTATCCTCAGGCAGTAGCCTGTTGACAGAAAGTGTCAGACGCCTGACAAGCAGCTCCGGGTTTACTATTCGCTCGAACAGCTCCGTCACATGTTCGATTATCATTCTTGACGATGACGTGTGGCGAGGGAAATTGGTAGTTCCATGTGAATGATAGGGCACCTGCCGTCCATAATAGTCTACTGAGATTCTGCCGTTGTAGCGCATGCGGATTTCCGGATTGGTCAGATTCTCAACGTCATAGCCTACGGTCAACGTTATCTGGTTGGTGACGAGTCGCTTGTCAACGAGGTCGAGCGCCACATCATCGGCCATCTCCTGAACCACTGTTCTGGCCTTGTGGAAGGGGTAAGCTTCCGACAGCACCTGACCGCTTGACATCGATCGTGTGTCGGGATGGTATGACTTCACTTGGTCCATCGTGACCGGCTCCCATCCCCACGCATGGTCTATGAGCAGCTCGGCGTTGACCCCGAACTGCTGGTAAAACCAGTCCTCATGCTTGAGCGAAGCCCGGGCTATGTCACCCATGGTGTGAAGCCCCGCCGCCTGAAGTTTGCGGGCGTAACCCTTCCCCACCCGCCAGAAATCGGTCAGAGGCGTGTGGGTCCACAACTGGTGACGATATGACATTTCATCGAGCTCGGCTATTCTGACACCATCCTTGTCGGGAGGCATTTTCTTTGCCACTATATCCATAGCGATTTTACTCAGATAGAGATTGGTCCCAATCCCGGCGGTGGCGGTTATCCCGGTCTCCTCCAACACCTCACGGATCATGGTCATGGCAAGTTCATGAGCCGTCATACGGTAGGTGTTCAAATAGGAGGTGGCTTCAATAAACACTTCGTCGATAGAATAAACGTGGATATCCTCCGCAGCCACATGGCGCAGATAAACCTCATAAATCCGTGTGGAATAATCGACATAAAGCTGCATTCTCGGCGGTGCCACAATGTAGTCAACCGCCAATTCCGGATGCCCGGCGAGTTCACGCCCGGAGGTGGAACGGCCCGACCTGCCACGGTGGAAATTGACCTCCCTCACTTTTTGCACAACCTCGAACAAGCGGGGACGACCGGGCAGACCAAAGGCTTTCAGCGCAGGTGAAACAGCCAGACAGATAGTTTTTTCAGTTCGGCTCGCATCAGCCACAACAAGGCATGCGTCGAGCGGATTCAAATTCCTTTCGACACACTCCACTGATGCGTAGAACGATTTCAGGTCAATAGCGATAAACTGTCTTTCACCTTCTGTCATATGATAAATTTGGTTGTGATGCCACGTTGGATTCTTCCGTAAAATTACGCAATTGTTTCTTTCCTGCAAAATCCCGAAAGGAGATTTTCTCATTACTAAAAACAGCGGAAGTTGGCTCCGTAGAGGCCAACTTCCGCTGTAATGTGTTGAATGGAGCGGCTACTTTCTGCGTCGCACCGACCTTACGGCACTGCTTGACGATGATTTTACTTTAGGCGCTTTCTTCACCTGCTTCGGTTTCTTGGAACCACGCGATGAACGGCTGTTGCGCTTTTTGTCAGTATTCTCCTTGGCTTCCTCCACTACTGTGGTCTCGGAATTCTCGTCGCGTGAAGCCACAGTGACCTGTTCACCCTTGGCTTCAGCCTCACGTTTTTCACGGGCAGCGATAACTTCTTCCCTTGAGGGCACCCACAGTTTGTCGTTGAATGTTTCCAGACGGTGTTGAATGCTGTCCTGGGCGCGTTTCAGGTCGTCAGGGTCGGGATAGAGCTGCATCAGCGACTTATTGCGCAGATTGCGGGTTTTGTAAATATCCCCTTTATACATAGCCATCTGGAAGAAATCATCGTAAGTGTACTTTGCCAGATTGTTATCGTCGTCAGTGAATATCGACTGATTCGCCAGATAAGGACGCAATGTTTCGAGTTTGATCCAGAACATGGGATACTTCACCGCTTCTCCACCGAAATCTCCGGCGCGATGGAGCACCGGGCATATCGCCTCGACCGACGGGCGGGCCTTGTTTTCACGTGAATCAAACTCCCACCGTTCGAGAATATAATATGAAAGCACTTCATTGGCAGGCACATCACTTTCCTCAATGGTGAATTTAGGATTCTTTTCCGATGAGCCTTTAGCGTCAGTGTAAAGAATATGGAAACGGTCGAGCATATCCTTGACTTTGATCTTATAGTCATCGGTGAATATTTCCCTGCCATCGAGATACTCATAGGCCGACACCTTATTGTCAGCGAGCAGACGCATGATGATTCTGAACAAGTTTTCCTGCCCCTCAGCCGGTTCCTCAGGGAAATAGAGAGGTGCGTTCTTGGCGTCTTCCAGATCGAGCTGACGATAGATCACCCGCATCCACTGCAGGTCGGCGTCATGTGTCTGATCTTCCTTATAAAATTCCTGCATGCGCTGTGTGACACCCGTGGCCTTGTCGGCGGCTGTTCGTTCATTGCGGTCACGTTTGCGAACAACCGATGACTGCGAGTCAGATTGGGCATAGGCCGGGAAGATGAATCCGGCTGCCAGGGTTGCTGTGATAAGATATTTTGATATGAGTTTCATCTTACGGATATTTTCTTAGAGCGTGTTTGGATTTAAATCAAACTTTGATCGATCGGATTGTTTTGAACGATTATCTCAATTTGAAGTTGGATCATAACTCACTCTTATATATTATAATGGTTTAAATTCAAGCACACACTTAGTTTACGATAACTTCAAGCGGGGCGAGCTCACGGGTGATTCCATCGGGACCGACTGCTTTGACACGTGATATGTAGAACCGCTTGCCGCGCTGAAGCCTGCGGAATGAATCTTTCTGACGCTGTGAGAAGTTCGCCCCGTCGCTCACCTCGGGAATGGCGTTGCCCATCGAGTCGAAAAACACGGTTTCAAAACTTATCACCTTGAACGATATGTTGAGCAGGTCATCGTCAATGGCGGCCTCAATTCCGGGCGACTGCAAAAGGAGTGTCTTGGCCATCGGGCGTCCACCCTTGTAGCGTTCGGGGTTACCCTTGGCATCCTTGAACGGGATGTAGGGTGATGGATCAGGCAGTTTGCGAACACGGAATTTGGTGGAGGCCACTTCCTGACGGCGGCCATCCATCTCAGCGGTGACAGTCACGGTGGCTTCCTGTCCTACCTTTGCCGGACGAGCCACCCACTTGTCGCCGTGGCGGGTCAATGTGCCATTAGTCATCGTAGCTGTAACGGAGGACGGCGGCACACCGGGCACGGAGATACTCATCGGGTTGTCGATACCGGCATACAGAACGTTCATCAATGTGGCCGACACCGTTGCCGACGGCTCAATGACGGTGTATGACGACTTGAAATCCTGACGGGTTGTGGTGCCGTCGCCACGGGGCACCTCAATGTAGCCAGAATAGTCAAATGTTCCTATGGAGTTGGCGAATGTTTCGAACAGTCCGCGATCATTGTCAAGCTGCTTACCGTTGATAAAGACAACCGGACGCTGAGTAGTGTCAACCGCGGCCATAACAATGTTGGCTTGATATTTTCCACCTCGCATCACCAAACGGCTTTGCGGAATGACAAAAGCGTTCAGCTCGTTGACACGCACGTCGTGAGCGTCAATATTGTCAAGAATGGAGGTGAGAACCTCACCTTCGGCATATCGGATGTCACTCTGAATTTTTGTGAGCAATGTCACGGCGGCCACCACCGGCTTGTTGTCGAAGTTCATCTCCTCCCACGACATTTCACCCAGCATGCCATCCTTGCGGTAGGCCTGTGTGGAAAGTGCGTTCTCGACGCTATGCCTGCGAACAGAGTCAGGCATCAACGAAGCCAGGAAATTGCGGTAGTTGACCAACGCCATACGCAGTTTCTCACCGCCACGTTCCGTCGGCGAGAGCATTATGACCGAAGCGGCTTCAAGGTCATCGCGACTCTGAATGTTGTTGACATCACCGTCAGGACCGTCAGCTTTCACCACTATCGCCATTTTAATCGAATCGACCATGGCGAAAAGGTTTTCCGTGGCACCCCTGACCTCGAGCGCTTTCTGATACCAGGCCTCACCCTTGTCAGGATTCTGCCGGCCGAAATCTCTCAACGTGTTCAGAATAGCGGAGTTACGCTGTTCAACATTGCCATTAGAGCGAGTCAACCCATCCTCCACCTGTGTGAAACCGTCGAGCACATCACTTGACACGTTAAGCGCAAGCATGGCTGTCAGAACGATATACATCAGGTTTATCATCTTCTGACGCGGAGATAGGCGAGTGTTGTTAGAACCCATAATAGAAATGTTTAGGCGTTGCTGTTATCTTTTGTGGTGTTGGGTTGCTGCTGTGCCGCTCCTGCACCCATGATGGGGTTATACATGTTGATTGTCATGGCCGTGATCATCTTTTCATAGACGGCGTTAAGCTGCTGCATGTAGCGGGCCATGCGCTCTGTCTCCTCGGCATAACGAGCCGACTGGACGGAGCTCTTCTCATACATGTCGCGAATATCCTTGATACCACGGTTAACCCTGTCGATTGAGTCAAGCTGCGAAGATATGCTCTTGAGCTGAATCTCGTAGATGGTGTTCAGGCCGCCGATGTTGCGGCTGAGATTCTGCATCTCGTCGGCATAGCCCGACGCAGCCTTTGATATTGTCTCGGAATTGTCGGTTATAGCCTTGTAGCTGTCGAGGAGCACATCGCTGACCTGATTGAGCTGGTTGGTGGTGTTGCGCAGATGAGCCATTTCCTGGGCTATTCCGGCCATCTGGTCGAGGTAGGCCTGGGTGGCTGATGTGAGTTCGGCCATACGTGAAAGCTGATCGCTCGCCGCGGCCATTTTCGCAATACTTTCTGACAGGGAGCGTGAGTCTTCCTCTGACAAGTCGATGTCGACAGGAATTCCGGCTGCCTTGCGGGCCTGTGACTCGCTGACATTATATTTTGCGGTTGCGCCTGTGCCCTGTCCCATGGAGCCTGTCACCTTGGCATCCTCGTCATCGGGGTTGTCAAGAGCAGGAAACACGTTCTCCCAATTATATGAGCGGGGGGGACGGTCAAAAGCGGTCAGGATGAACATCAGCACCTCAGTTCCCATACCAATGGAAAGGAGCATGTTGCCACCGGGCAGGTGTAATATTTTGAAGAGTGCGCCCCAGATCACGATGGCGGCGCCGATACTATAAGCGAAGTTGAAGAAACGCTGGCCGTTATCGCTTGATATGAAACGTGAAACAGCGTTACGGTATCCTTTAAATTTTCCCATTATTCAAGAATTGTGAAGGTTTTATTGATTGGAATGTGTGGGACAGCTTATTTTTTTGTCGCTTTCTGTCCTTTGGCGAATCCCACCTGCGAACGTACGCAACGGAATCCGATGTAGCTGCGTTGCTCGTTCTGGTATTCCCACATCCGGATGTCTGAGCGTATGTTATGGGCGACATCTTTCCACGATCCGCCACGAACTATCTTGCGCTTCATCTTGTAGGGATCCTCACCCGCTGCGTTATATCTGTATTCAGGATTCATGTCGGCGGTCAAACGGTCAATGCTTTCAGTGAATGCGGTGGAGGTCCACTCGCTGACATTACCTGCCATGTCATACAATCCGAAGTCGTTTGGAGCATATGTTCCCACACGCGAGGTGATAAGGTGGCCGTCCTTGACGTAGTTTCCGTCGTTGGGCTTGAAGTTGGCGTAGAAACACCCTTTGTCATCGCTGAGCGTCAGGTCGCCTTCCCAGGGATACATGTTCTCGTTCACACCGGCACGGGCTGCGTATTCCCATTCAGCTTCGGTTGGCAGACGGTAGGGCTCCACATAAACTCCCTCACGTCCGAGCGAGCGCCGCAGAAATTCCGTACGCCAGTTGGCGAACGCTGTTGCCTGCTCCCAGCTTACTCCCACCACGGGGTAGTCGTTGTAGCCGCCATGCGAGAAGTAAAGGCGCACGTAAGGCTCGTTATACGCATTCTCGAAGTCATTGATCCACGCCGTGGTGTCGGGATAGACATTCACTATATATGTGTTGACAAAGTCATAGTCACCGGTCAAACCGCGGGTAATAGTCTGGCGTATGATCTCGCCATCGTCATTAATAAACGCGGTGTCTTTTGATATGACCGGAATATCGGTGGGCACGGGCTTGTCAGTGTTATATTCTCTGCGCGCCGGATTCAGACGGTACTTACGTTTGGCCGCATCGGTGTGGTTATACACCTCATAGCGGTAGTTGAGCTGCTCGGGATCGAGTTCACGCGCACCGGTGATGGGATTGGTGCGGTAGAGGCTTTCGATGGCGCGCGCCTCATCTTCATTGGGGTTACGCCAGGGTATGGGCTTTGTCCAGTTCAAATGGGGTGTAATCGGATTACCATCGCGGTCTTCCTCGATTTTGAACGCCTCGTTACCACCGTAGGCCGGATCGGCCAGACGTTCGCGGATAATGGAGTCGCGCACCCAGAACACGAACTGTTTGTATTTCGAGTTGGTGATTTCGGTTTCATCCATCCAGAAAGCGTCGACCGACATGCCGCGGGGCGACGCGGCCAGATTCCATACGCTGTCAGCTTTTTGCGGACCGGTTTCCATGGACCCGCGTTGAACCAGCACCATGCCGTAGGGTGTGGGTTCGGCCCATGATGTGGCACCAACGCCGATTACCTCACCGCCTGCCGAGCTTCGGCCTCCGGTGGCACATGACACGGCGGCGAGCCCCATGGTCAATGTCAATGGTAAGAGATATAATGATTGTTTCTTCATAATCACATTATTCGTATGCTCTTGTGTTTATTTTTATTCTTTTCAGAAAGATCTAATTTCAGCGAGTAGCCAAGAAAAATCTCATGGCTCCCCGATGATGCTTTGGAGATTGTGGTGATGGGATAATCATAGCTGTATCCCAGGTAAAAGTTCTTAAATTCTGCCGCCAACGTCGCTGAAACAGCGTCGTTGTAGCGATATCCAACCCCGGCTGACAGAAATTTGTTGTAACGGACTCTGCCGTTGATTTCGGCTGTGGTGAAGGTGAAATCACTCTTAACCAAAAAGGTGGGTATCACTTCAAATAACGTATTTTTTACCGGAATATTGCATCCGCCCATAAAATAAATGGTGCGTCCGGCTTTGAATTCATAGTTTTTCTCGTTGGTGCCCTCACCGCTTTCGGCGTTGAATGTGATGGTCGGACTGTTCAGATGCCGGGCCGACAAGCCTGCCCAGAACAGCTTGTGGGTGTAGTAAACACCTAACCCGAGGTCGATCGACGTGCCGTTCAGATTCTGCGTCGGAATGCCGTCGTCGCTACCCTCATGATAGTCATCATCGTCGGGCAGAAAAACATCCGACCCCTTGAACGACTCATTCATGAAGCCCACCTCGGCACCAACCGAGAGCACTCCTTTGAACAGTTTGAGCTTATATGAAATCTGGGCGTCAAGATTCAGGTTTTTATATAAACCCATGCTTTCCTGCTGGATAACCAAGCCGGTGCCGAACCGTTTGTTCATGAATTTGAACGGCATATCGCCCGTGGCTATGAACGTTTTCGGGGCGTTGTCAATCCCTATCCACTGCAAGCGGGCGCCGCCGCGCAACCTGATGTTGTCAGTGTCACCGGTGGCCCCGGCGTTATAATATGTCGGAACTGCCCAATACTGTGAGAACTGGGCATCGACCTGCGCCGACACAACGAAGCCGCCCATCGCGATGAGCAGCAGTGTGAGGCAATATTTCAGTAGGTTTATTTTCATTGCATTAGGTTACTCAAAATAGAACGTCAGCACCACCATCGACGAGGTGGCCTTTTTCAACGATTGGGTAAACTTCAGTTTCGTGGGATCATCGGCCAGATCGGGTCGGTCATGGGTGAGCACGTCGGTCATGCCGAAACAAAATTTTATCTCCGGATTAAGCTTGAAATAGGGCAGATAAAAATCACAGCCGAAACCAACCGTCAGATAAATATCGGTGGAATTCAGCTTCAATATCTCATTGCGCTTTTTGGTCACATCAAACACGGGCATGACGCCTCCTGTCACATAGGGGCGCACGTTGCGATAGCGCATAGCCGAGAATTTCAGGTCTACGGGAAGCACCACGAAGGTCGATTTGACGTTCTGCTTCTCGGTGTTGCCACCCGATGTGTCAATCATATGCACAACCCTGTTGCCGAAGTACATGCCGGGGGTGACACGCAGGTTGAAGTAGTTGTTCAACCGAAGGTCGAAAAGTCCGTTGACACAGAACCCGGGCGAAAAGTCGGGCTGTTCCATAAACCAGGTCTCGCCATCCTCGGTCACATATCCGTTATGGGTGAACTGAAGGTCCTGAACATGCAACCCTACGCCAAAGCCGAGATGCCATTTTCGCAGGTCGGCATACGGGCGGTTCATCAACTTGTCGTTGAGTTGCTGCGCGTCGGCCGAAAAAGCCAGCGCCACCAGCATTGCTATGGTGGTTAATATTTTTGCGGCTACTTTTTCCATTACTATATATAACGGCGCCGGACGGCTTATATTGTGTATCTGAAAAAATATTCCTAACTTTGATGCCGGAAATCTGCCGAAACCCGACGTGTGCGGACTCTCGGGCCGATATCAAAACTTATTAAGCCGGCTTTTCCCCCGGAAATTGTTTTACGCTTTTCCCGGAAGTGCAATCTTTGGCCCAATCAGACATAACCGGCTGCCTCATTGACGGAAACACCATCCATTTCGCCGTCGCGGACAATGCCGAATGCCACGTATCGGCCATGACGATCTACGGTCATCTTTTTTGTAACAGATCATCACTATTATGAAAAAATTAATGCTCATCATAAACCCGATCTCCGGAACAGGCGACAAATCCGGCCTGGCTCAATTGGCCGGCGACCGACTCAAATCGGCCGGCATGGAGCTGGACATCCGGCTGACAACATGCAAGGGCAACGCCACTTCAATGGCCTACGAAGCCGTGGAGAAGGGCTACGACGGGGTCATAGCCGCCGGTGGCGACGGAACAATCAACGAAACTGCCATTGCTTTATGCAACAGCGGATTACCCCTGGGAATAATCCCGTGCGGCTCAGGAAACGGACTGGCACGCCACTTCGGCATTCAGGTCGATGCTGAACATGCAATCGACATCATCGCACGGCAGGTGGTCAAGGATGTGGACTACGGTGTGGTCAACGGCCACAGCTTTTTCTGCACTTGTGGAGTAGGATTTGACGCAGCCGTCAGCGACAAGTTCGCCCGTCAAAACCACCGTGGCCTGCTGATGTACCTGAAAAGCGCCATCGAGGCTTACCTGAATTTCCGCCCAACGGACTACATTATCACCGCCAACGGCCGGGTCATCACGGAAAAGGCTTTCCTGGTGGCATGCTGCAACACAACCCAGTATGGCAACAACGCCTACATTGCGCCGGCCGCCGACATCGCCGACGGACTGCTCGACGTGACTATCATCCATGCGGGAAACATTTTCAACGACGCCATTGTGGGCATCGACCTGATGTCGGGGCAACTGAACCACAACCTCCGCATCGACACATTCAAATCATCTGAAATCAGCATCATGCGCAAGGAGGACGGTCCTGCCCACATCGACGGCGAACCGGTGAAACTGCCCCGGCTGCTCAACGTCAGCTGCCGCCACCATGGACTCAAGGTGTTCACCCCGGAAGTCATCGAACCGGTCACCCCGTTCGTCACTCCTATAGTGAGCCGGTGGGAGGAATTCGTGACCACCATAAACCGTTTGCTCCATTAATTTGTTTATTTTGCAATAACGACTCCGTGCATGCATTCCCGCAAATGCGTGTCTTAATCAAAAAAAAATTTCACCATGTTCATCGCATCTGAAAAACGTAAAGAAAACATAGCCGAATACCTGCTCTACATGTGGCAGATCGAAGATATTATCCGCGCGAACAATCTTGACCTCGACAAACTCGAGGAAAACGTGATTAGCAAGTTCAACCTCACGCAGGAACCGCATAAACAGATGCGCGAATGGTACGAAAGCCTGATCGACATGATGCGACGCGAAGGAGTGACACATAACGGCCATCTGCAAATCAACAAAAACACGCTCTCGCAACTCGTCGACCTGCATAATGAACTGCTCAGTGACCCTAAACACGCTGACTACAGCGCTGAATTCTACAAAACGCTCCCATTCATTGTGGAACTCCGCGCAAAAGCGGGCGATAATGCAGTAGGTGAAATCGAAACATGCTTCACCGCTCTCTACGGATTCCTGATGCTCCGGCTGACCGGAAAAGAAATCAGCCCTGAAACGGAAAAGGCCCTCAAACAAATTTCACGTTTCATCAGCCTGCTGGCTCATTATTATAATGAGAAGCAGAAGGAGGAGGAACAGGTCATCAATTCCTGACCCATATCCGAGCCACACCCCACCCGTCGCATCTCTTAGTGAAATCCCCCCCCCAACCCTTAACGCGTGTTAAATTTAAACACCCTCTAAACTTTTGCACTTTCCCGGAGTCAAACCATGTAGGCATTCAAAAAAACAACCGATGACAAATTTAAAAAAAATCATTATAGCGATTCTCTTATGCGGATGCGCTACCATGGCCTCTCAAGCTAAAATAGCCAACGAAAACATCCGCTACAGGGTAATGTACAAGTGGGGCCTGATTAACAAAAAAGCGGGCACCGTCACTGTCAACACTAAACGCAACGACGACGGGACTTTCTCATCAACCCTCGTGGGACACTCCGCCAAATGGGCCGATAAGTTCTACACTGTCCGCGACACCCTAAAGGGCGTCATCCAAACCAACGGAATCAACCCCCTGTTCTATGAGAAAATTTCGCATGAAGGTGGCGATTTCAAACGCGACGTGATAACCTACGAACGCCCGTCGGCAAATGAGGTGATAGCCCACTGCGACCGCTATTTCCAAAAGAAAAAATCAAACGAAGTCAGTTTCTCCCAGAAGGAATTGTCGGCAAGCGGCTACACCGTCGACATGCTCAGCGCTTTCTACCACATGCGCTACCTCGACTTTAACAAAATGACCGACGGCGAACACAAAACCATGAACATTTTCTCAGGAAAACGTAAGGAAATTCTGAAAATAACCTATCTGGGAAAAGAGAAAATCAGCCTCGACGGAACTGACTACGACTGCTACCACATAACATTCTCATTTACCTCGGACGGCAAAAAGAAATCGTCGGATGATCTCCATGCATGGATCGACTCCGGTGCCGGACGGATCCCCATAAAAATGGAGGGTAAACTCCCCGTCGGATCTGTCAAGTGCTTCTATGAGCAATAGGGTCTTAGAAACTGTTTAAATTTATTTATCGCAGGATTTGAGAAGGATTGTCATTTAGATT
>JAXJVW010000195.1:0-22225 GCA_036308365.1 Muribaculaceae bacterium | reverse complement strand
TCAGTCTTGCCCTTACCGTATTTCTCAAAGATTTCTACTTTTTCTTCAGAATTCAAGTGCATTCTTTTGGAGTTTTAGTAGTGTTAATAAAAAGTGATTGTTTTTAAGCGCACAAAGTTAATAATAAATCCTTGGATTGACAAATTTTTGCGATTAAAAATGGGAATCAGTCCATTTTTAATTTGTCTTTGGCGGGATTGCGGAAGAAAATTTTACCTTCCTGGTACTCTTGCGCTGCGATGAGAGTGGGTTTTGGAAGTTTCTCGTAGTAACGGGAAATTTCGATTTGTTCGCGGTTCTCGGAGATCTCCTCGAGGTTGTCGTTGAGCGATGCGAATTCCTGAAGTTTTTTCTCGAGGTCGTGCTTCATTTCCAGAGCTATCTGGTTAGCTCGTTTTGCAATGATGCAAACTGTCTCGTAGACGTTGCCGGTGTCGGCAGACAACTCAATCATGTCGCGTGTGACGGTGTTCAGAGGAGCGTTGGTCTTTTTGTAGTCCATAGTCGAGAATTAAATGTATATGTATATTGAGTGTTGTTGCGTTGATTATTCTTTCACGTATTTACGTGCGATTTTCAGGATGTTGTCGGCCTCGGGGCGGTTGGGGCTGTCGGGGTAGTTGTTGATGAAGTTGTAGTATTCATCGATAACATCGCGGAAACGGTCGGCTTTCTTTTCTTCGACGCTCATTGATGCTTCCTGATAGCGTGCCTTGAGGATTATGAGTTCAAGGTCTTCTTTATATTTTGAGTAGGGATATTCCTTTACGGCGTTCTGAGCTGTTATTATCGCGCTCTCGTAGTTGTTGCCCATGTAGGTTCCGAGGTTGTAGTAGAGTTGGGCGTTCTGGAGTTCTTTGAGGGTCAGTTTGTCCTGAAGCTCGAAGATTGCGTTCTGGGCTATTGACACTTTTTCGCTGCGGGGGAAGTAGTCGAGGAAATTCTGGAGTTCTTCGATTGCTTTGACTGTTCCTGACTGGTCGAGCTGGGTGTCGGGAGAGTCGAGATAATAGCCGTAGCCGGCGTAGAAGCGTGCGAGTTCGGTGTATTTTCCTTTCGGGTAGCGGTTGTAGTAGCTCTGGAAATAGGCGGAGGCGTCGGGATATTCGTGGTTCTCATAGTGGGCGAGGGCGAGAAGATAGAGTGACTCCTCGGCTTTGTCCGATCCTTTGAACACGGTTACTATATCCTTGAGTATTGTGGTTGTCTGAGCGTATTTCTGCTGGTCAAACGCACGCTTGGCATAGTCGAACTTGTAGTTGTAGTCGGTGCTTTTCAGCACTTTCTGGTATTCGCCGCATGAAACCATGCTCATTGACGCGAAGAGGACTATGACTAAATATATTGCTTTACGCATGATGTTCCGAAGGGGGTGGTTGATATGTTCCTGTTTTAATGTTTGGGTGTGAGATTACCGATGCTGTTGTGGCATGGGTAATCGCACTTCAGATTATTTCAAGTTGCAAATTTACAATTTTTTATTCAATAATGCATAATTCTATCGATAAAAATTGATGATTGATGTGATGGATTTAACACGCTTTAATATTTGGAGGGATGTGGCTTCAGTAATCGGGCTGTGGAAAAGTGCGTCGATATGTTTTTTTTAGCCTGTTTGATTATAATTTTATAAAAAAGAGGGGCAGTTATTGAACAAAAACCGGAATTAATTGTTATCTTTGCAGAATAAACTGTTTAATTCGTCAACAAATCATTATGAAAATTGCAAAAAGAATAGTTCTGATGCTTCTGCTCGCGGTTGCTTTCGCGCTTCCCGCCGATGCTCAGATTCGCTTCGGTGTGAAAGCCGGTTTGGCGATCAATGATCTGAAGTTCAACAAAGAGCTTGTTAATTCGTCGAACCGCAAGGGTTTCACCGGCGGTGTGATGGCAGAGTTCACTGTTCCGGTGATAGGTTTGGGCATGGACGCTTCGCTGATGTACGCACGTCGTTCGTTTGAGATCGCACAGCCTAACGAGCCTGGTTTTTCCAGTTCGTATGAGACTATGGTCACCACTGACAACCGTGATTATCTGAGCATACCCATCAACCTCAAGTATAAGGTGAATATTCCTGTGGTGAGCAAAATTATCGTGCCTTTTGTGACTACCGGCCCGGATTTCTCGATTCTTTTGTCGAAGAAAAATGTCAGCAACGCATGGCATAACCGCAAATATGACACCGCCTGGACTTTGGGTGGCGGCGTTGAGCTGTTCAGTCACCTGCAGGTTGCGGCCACTTATGGCTGGGGATTGAGCAAATCTTCAAGCAATGACTCCGGAGTGGCCCTGTATGGCAAAAACCGTTGCTGGACTGTAACTGCGGCTTATCTGTTCTGACGAATACACATATTATTATATATGGCGAGGGGAGGAAACACCTTATGAGGGTGGTTTCTTCCCTTCGTTAGTTGTGTGTGGCGGCGATGATGAAATCGCTGTTCCGTGGATGGGACGCTTGTGCGATGGTTTGACAATTTGGTTAAAATGTGGTAAAAGGGCGTTTGATTTGCTAAAAAGTGTGTAACTTTGCGACTTATTTAGAAAAGATAGGTTTATGAAATTTTCAGGTACAATTGATTTTCACCCCAAATCACTTGAGGCCATGCGTCATTATTCGCTTGGCAAATTTAAGTCTGACTTGATAGCCGGAATAGTGGTTGGGATCGTGGCATTGCCGTTGGCTATTGCGTTCGGTATAGCGTCGGGAGTTAGTCCGACCATTGGATTGATCACCGCCATCATCGGTGGTTTCATGGTTTCGGCGCTGGGTGGCAACACCGTTCAGATCGGTGGCCCCACGGGTGCGTTCATAGTCATAGTCTATAACATCATAGCGCAGTTCGGTTTGACCGGTCTGGCCATAGCCACGTGCATGGCCGGTGTCATATTGGTGCTTATGGGTTTGTTCCACCTCGGGACGGTGATAAAATTTATCCCGTATCCTATTGTGGTAGGATTCACGGCCGGTATAGCGCTGACAATCTTCTCAACCCAGATCAACGACTTCTTCGGGCTCGGACTTAAGAACGTTCCGGGCGAGTTTATTCCGAAGTGGGGTATGTATTTCCGTAATTTCGCCAATATAAACTGGGTGACATTGGCCGTAGGGTTGGTTTCGCTGGTTATAATAGTGGTGACCCCTTATGTGTCGAAGAAACTTCCGGGAGCGCTGATAGCCATCATTCTGGTTACATTCGGCACATGGCTGCTGCGCTATTTCATGCCTGAATTCAGCGTTGAGACAATCGGTATGCGTTTCGGCGACATGCCAACCGACCTTCCGATGCCTCACGGGCTTGAGTTCAACATGACTACTATCAACAACCTGCTTCCGTCGGCCTTCACCATTGCCGTTCTTGGAGCTATCGAGTCGCTTCTGTCAGCCACCGTGGCCGATGGTGTGACCGGAACACGCACCAACAGCAACACCGAACTCATAGGCCAGGGTATAGCGAACATCACCGTTCCTCTTTTCGGTGGCATCCCCGTCACCGGAGCCATAGCCCGCACCATGACCAATATCACCAATGGCGGACGCACCCCGGTGGCCGGAATTGTTCACGCACTGGTTCTGCTGCTGATATTCCTGTTCATGATGCCGTTGATCAACCTGGTGCCGATGGCATGTCTGGCCGCCGTGCTCATGGTGGTTGCGTATAACATGAGCGGATGGCGCACCGTGGTTGGAATTTTCCACGCACCCAAAAGCGACATCTCAGTGTTGCTGGTGACATTCTTCCTGACTGTGATATTCGACCTGACCATCGCCATTGAGATAGGTCTGTTGCTCGCTGTGGTGCTCTTCCTGCGCCGTGTGATGGAAAACAGCGAGGTCAAGGTTTACAGCGAGCAGCTCGATGCGGCCGAGGGAACCGACCTCACTCAGCACGAGGTGCTTAAAGTGGCCAAAGGTGTTTCGGTTTATGAGATCGACGGTCCGTTCTTTTTCGGTATAGCAACCAAATTCGATGAAATGATGCGCAGCAGCATGCAAAACAAGCCGGTTGTGCGAATCATCCGCATGCGTAAGGTTCCGTTCATTGACTCCACGGCGATCCACAACCTCGAGATTCTGCTTAAATCATCGCAGAGCGAGGGGATACAGGTGGTGTTGTCGGGTGTCCGGCCTAACGTTCGCCAGGCTCTGATCAATGCAAATATAGAGAAACTTGTCGGATCTGACCATATTTGCGACCACATCAGTGGAGCTGTCGCCATGGCCAATTCAATCGCTGAAAAATCAGTTAAGTGATAGTGAATCAGTGATGTTGGCCCATCCGAAGAAATTAGGATTTATTTTTTAATTGCGCCGAGTTAAAGAAATTCTGAAAAAAAACATAAAAAAATTTGATTATATGTTTTTTTTGCCTTAACTTTGTAGCGTTTTTGAAACTCAAATTATTGTTTTATTATTTAATTCACAAGAAAATGAAAAAGTTTGTTTTATCTCTTGCTGTTCTCGCAGGTCTTTCTTTCGTAGCTTGCCAGTCAGAAAACAAAGCTGAAAATGAAGAAGCTACTGTAGAAGAAGCTGCTGCTGTTGTTGAAGAAGCTGTTGAAGCTGAAGGCGACACTGCTACTGTAGAAGCTGTAGAAGTTGTAGAAGGCGACTCTGTAAAAGCATAATTTCTCAGTAGGAATTTATTACAGCACGTATAAAGAAGAAGGTATGCCTTGCATCCCTTCTTTTTTAGTGCCCTTTTCTCAGCATGTTGCCCCTTGTGATCAGGCTGTGTTAGCCTGACCGACGGGTTGGACACAGAGGGCGTGACCCACAGATTTTCATCACTTGATAGAGAGTATCAAAGCCATGTCGCTAAAAAGTTTAATCATCATCGCATTACTTCCACTGTCAGTGGCGCAGATGCGCGCCGAGGACGAAAAGGTCAACTACATGCCGTCGGTCCATGGAGCCATCCGAAGCCGTTTCGAGTCGAACCTCGATGAAGATGAGTCACGATTCCAGGTGAGAAACGCACGTTTGACAGTTGACGGACAGTTGGCGCCGGCAATCAGCTATTATGTCCAGATCGACGCCTGCAATCAGGGAAAAATGCAATTTCTGGATGCCTGGGGACGCTTGACCCCTTCGAAATCGTTTCTGATGCAGGCCGGTCAGTTCACCATGCCTTTCGGCGTGGAACCAATCTACTCCCCAGCCACATATATTTTCAACAACCGTGCTTTTATCGGCAAACAGGTGTTCAACTACCGTGGAACGGGTGTGAAATTCGCCTATACCATTCCCAAGAATTGGTTGACACTTGAGGCCGGAGCGTTCAACTCGGCTTACATGGACGACCACACCGTGTGGTCAAAACATCTGTCCTACACCGTCAAGGGGATAGTCAACGTGAGCAACACTACCTTCACCACCGGATATGCCACCATCGCACCTTATGGTGCCAGAATGAACTATTTTGATTTCGCCGTGGGTTGGAAGCACGACCGCTGGCTTGTCCAGACTGAATACATGAACAAGCACTATTGCAACAATAACACCCTGGATGGCACTCACGCATGGCTCGCTTATGTCGACTATCATTTCCCGGTGAAGTGGGGCATGTTCAATCAGGCGTCGGCCCAGGTGCGTTACGACGGCATGACCAATAACAGCGACGGGCGACTGGATGATAAGGATGAGCTGACCTACAATGATGCGGCAGCCAATCGTATTACCTTGGGTGCCACCGTGAGCTATGTTTACAAAAAAGTACACGCTGACGTGCGTCTGAACTACGAGAAATATTTCTATCACAAACATACGGAATACAAGAAAGTTTACGACAATCTGATTTCGGCCGAACTTGTGATACGTTTCTGAAACCGCCCTGAATCAGCGACGCGCTCAGATGGTGCGGCGGAGCCTGACAGCAAGTTCGAGCCACCCCCTCAAACAAGAATATTCAGGCCCCGGCAACGCTGCGATTTAAAAGCATAAGCCGGAGCAAAAAATAACATCACCGCACACGCCGTGGTCCGAAACCCGGATGTGTGCGGTGATGTTTGTTTGAAGATGCGTATTATTCAGTCATTTCCACCACCTGCTTGTTCTCGCATCGGATCACTTTGCCCGGGAATCGTGTGGAGAAAGAGTGGTTGTGTGTCGCCATTACCACGGCCGTACCCTTGAGAGAGATTTCATGGAGCAGACTTACGATTTTGTCGCCCGTTTCAGGGTCGAGATTGCCCGTCGGTTCGTCGGCGAGAATAAGGGTGGGGTTGTTCAGGAGCGCACGCGCGATCACTATGCGTTGCTGTTCGCCGCCCGACAGTTCATGCGGCATCTTGTATGACTTGTTGATCATTCCCACCTGTTTGAGGACCTCCTCGATGCGTGAGTCCATCTCCTGCTCATCTTTCCATCCGGTGGCGTCGAGCACGAACCTCAGATTTTCATAGACATTGCGGTCGGTGAGCAGTTGGAAATCCTGAAACACTATACCTATTTTACGTCGCAGCATAGGTATTTCCTTGCGCTGTATGGAGGTCAAGTCGTAATCGAGAACGGTGGCCTGTCCGTCGTAAATTGGAATTTCGGCATACATCGACTTCATCAGGCTGCTTTTTCCGCTACCCACTTTGCCAATCAGATAAACGAATTCTCCAGGGCTTACCGTTAGGTTGACATGTTTGAGCACCACAAGCTCCTTGCGGAGAATCTCGACGTTTCTATATTTTATTGTATCCATGATAAGGGGCATTGACGTTTGTTTCTACAAATTTAAATAATTTTCAGCGATTAGGACTTATGTGCGCTGATAAACTTTCATGCTTAATGATAAGTGTCTCTCAAAAATAATGCGTAGTTAATTTCTGAGAGATACTTAAAAAGGAGATGAAATGGGATTGTGGTCAATTTATGAAGGGTGGGGCAGACGCCGATCGTGAACCAGGCGTCAGGGAGCGTCGTGGCTCCATTTAGGTATGATTCAAGCGATTCAAGCGATTGTGAAAGCGATTGTGAACGTTGTAGCAAATATATTTCACGCTAACGTTTTGATATTTAATAAAAAAGTGTTACCTTTGCGGTCGATTTCGTAATCTCTGGCGGGACGTGTGGAGCCCGTTTACATTGCGAGTAATGTTAACATTAAAAATTTCAATAGAAATGGACTTGATTAAAATTGCTGAAGAAGCATTTGCAACCGGCAAACAGCACCCTGCGTTCCAGCCCGGTGACACCATCACTGTAGCTTACCGCATCAAAGAAGGTAACAAAGAACGTATCCAGCAGTACCGTGGTGTGGTTATCCGCATCTCAGGTGAAGGTAACAAAAAGCGTTTCACTGTTCGCAAAATGAGCGATAACATCGGTGTTGAACGTATCTTCCCCATTGAATCACCTTTCATTGATTCAATCACCGTGAACAAATACGGTAAAGTACGTCGCGCTAAACTTTACTATCTGCGTGGTCTGACCGGTAAAAAAGCCCGTATCAAAGAACGTCGCGTTATCAACAAATAATTTTTGTTGTAACGAACTTTTTGCGAGAGTGTCGCCAGTTGTGGTGGCACTCTCTTTTTTTATGCATGCTTGAAAAGAAAACGGGTGTCGCGAATTGTGTGCGACACCCGTTTTATTAGCGGTCAGATGATGTGGCCGATAATCGTTTTTCAGAATTTCACTCCGAAAGTGAGGACTATGTTGTTGTCGGTTGATTTCAGGTCGAACTGAGGCGCTTGAACAAACTGGTTGCCATCGTTGTAGCTTGTGAAGGCGTGGTAGGATGAGTTGCGCTGTTTGTTGACATAGGCCAGGTCGGCGTAGAATGCTTTGTAGCGGTAGCCCGCACCTAAGGTCACGTATTGGGTTTTGTTGTCGACGGTGTAGGCAGGGTTGGTGCCTGACAGGTAAACCTCTTTTTGACCGTCGTAGACCTCGGCGTCAACACCTGAAGATTGATAGACGTAGCCGGCGCGGAGCGAAAATTCGGGTGTGACGCGGAATTCGGCACCGAGGCGTATTGTGTTCTGCACTTTGAAGTCTTGTTTGATATCTTCGTTGACCAGGTCGTAGTTGATGTATGATCCACGGTCGGAGAGGTGCATGTTGTTGAAGGAATCCATCTGGTAGTCGACGGAGATGATGGCGTTGGAACCGATGACTCCTGCTACACCGAACATCATTTTCCAGGGTGAGCGCAGTTTCCATTCGAAGTAACCGTAGTCAGTGTCGGAACTCATGTTGTCGTAGCCGGTTGAGTAGCTGAAGTTTGTTCCGGCGTCGAAACTCTGCTGGAGCGAATACCATGTCGGGGTGTGGATGGCGAATCCGAGTCGCAGTTCCTGTATCGGTTTGACGATAACGCCGAATTTCATGTTGAATCCGCTACCGGTCACATGTTTGTAGTTTGAGAGCTGGTAGTAGGCGTTTCCGTTTTGGGTTCCGTCGGCGTCATGTGTGGGTACATTTGCGTTGGTGAGTTCTTCATCGTATGATGCTTCCTGGGTGAAGCGGATGTCGGTGATTCCGAAACCGATGCCCCAGTAAACCATGTCGCAGAAGTTTCCGCCGAAGTCGATTGCGTATTCGTCGATACCACCTTTTTCACGGACATGGCCGCCGGCGTTACCGGTGGTGCCGTTTTTCCACAGACCTGCGTATCTGTTGGGACCTGTTGGGTTGATCAGGTAGCTGTTGTAGGCGAGGATGCTGAGCCAGTCGATATTCTGGGTGTAGGGGTTGTAGTCGTTGGTCAGGAGCAGGTCGTCCTCGGAATAACCGTTTGAGAACGATGCGATGTAGTTCGACAGCGAGGTGTTGATGTCGGGACCGTAGTAGTTTCCGTTGGTCACGGCACCGAACGAGTAGGTGCGGTCGAACGAGGCTACGCGTGAATAGGAAGCACCCCAGGAGAATGAGCGCAGCAGGTCGCCGTCGAGATTCACCGCGCCTATGTAGCCGAAGTTGTTGCAGTAAACGTTGGTTTTATCCTTCGAGAACGAGCCTCCGTTGGTGGTCATTTTCGAGTTGGTCATGTTTATGTCGATCGTGGCGCTTATCTCGCTTTTCCGATAAATGCCGATGCCGGCGGGGTTTTGGTTGAGCGATGACATGTCACCGCCGAGGGCTGTGAATGCGCCGCCCATTGACATGAAGCGGGCTGTTCCGCGGAGGTCGGACTGTGACAGTTGATAAGCGTCGAATCCGCTTTGAGCGAATGATCCCAGAGCTACCGCTGAGGCCACTGTTGATAAAAATAGTTTCTTCATGAGTTTATGTTATAAGTTTCAATTCTGTAATGACTCCGTGGGGTGGGAGGAGTGCGAGGGGGTGTGTCAACGGCGACGACCGCCACCTGCGCCACTGCGTCCACCGCCGCCACCGTAGGAACCGCCACCGCCGAAGCCTGAGTTGCCTCCGCCTCGACGACCGCCGAATGTGCCGAACGATGATCCGGAGTTGTGGTTGTTGTTTGAGTTGTTATAGCGGTTATAGTTGTCGTGACGGTTTGAGTTGTCATAGCGGTTTGCGTTGTTGTTGCCGGTGTTTGCTCCCGGACGACGACCGCCTGAAGTGTTTCCGTTGTTGACAGTTCCGGAAGTGTTGTGCTGGTTGTTGCCGTTGGTTGACATTCCGGGGCGACGACCTCCTGAGGTGGTGCCGTTGTTGACATTTCCGGAGTTGCCATGCTGGTTGTTGCCGTTGACTGACATTCCGGGCCGACGGAATCCCGACGTGCCGTTGTTGAAGTTGTTGGGACGCCGGTTGTTGCCGTTTGTGCCCATACCGGGACGACGACCGCCGTTAGTGCCTGGACGGTTTCCGTTGTAGGTTGGTCCGTTGCCGTAGTTGTAGTTTCCGTTGTGATTAGGACGATGGGTTATCATGCCACCTACCGAGGGACGATAGTAGTGGCCGCCACCGTCCCATGAGGGGTAGTAGTGGTGGTGATGGTGTCCCCATCCCCATCCCCATGAGCATCCCCATGACGGGCCCCAGCCTATTGACCATGAGGGGCCCCAAGCGTAGGACGGACCCCACCATCCCGGACCGTAGGCGTAGCTTGGCCATCCCCATCCCCATCCTGAGTAGTACCAGGGTGAGCGCCAAGTGCTGTAGTACCACGGTCTCCAGAAGTCGTAGTAGGGGTCGGTCACGTAGAGATTGATGTTGACTTGGCTTGACTGGTTGTCGGCCTGTGATTCGTAGTAGTTATATTGCAGGTCTTCGTTATCGCTGCCTGACACAATTTCGGGGTTGTAGAACCGTTCAATGCGTCGGGTGTATTCGAAGTCCTGGACGTCGTCAGAAGGGTTGACTGCGGCAGCGTCACTGTTTTCGTAGCGTCGGTTGTATTCATCGACATCGCGTGAATTGTCGCTAAAGACCACATATTGATCCGATCCGGGCAGGGGAGTGTTGGCTTTCTGCTTGGCCTGCGCGGCTTTTTTCGCTTTCTCGGCCTTTTCTTTTTTGGCCTTGTCGGCGTTATAATATATGTCATCGTCGTAGTAATCCTGAGCCACGGAACAGAACACTGTGCCGAGTATCAGAGAAAGAGTTACCCAAGATTTCCGTAATTTCATAATATTTCTGAATTTAATTGTTATTTACTTGTTCTATTAGACCACTGTCGCGGATAATGGTTTAATTGGCAAATATATAACAAAATATGTTTTGTAGCAACTGTTCTCACATTATTTAACAAGTGTGGTGAAAACAAAGTTCACATTTGGGAAGGGATTATTTTGCATGGGTTTGGGGCTGGTGCAACGCTCCGGAGGGGCGGATGGGTGATCAATACCATGTCACACCGTTAGAGGCTGATGAGCGCTTGTCGTATTTGACGTCGCTGAGCATGGCTGACTTCACTGAGATGTGGAAGTTGTAGGACTTGTAGGGGCCCACCGGGATTACGCTCGCGCGCATGGTGAAACAGTGGAGGTCGCGTGAAATGTTGCAGTTCATGTAGGCGATTTTGTGGGTGTCGAAGTTGTAGCTTGCCGAGAACCCGAGGCTCCAGTTTTTGGTGGGGCGGATGTTGCCTGAGAACGACAGGTTTTGGGTTATTTTGCCGTCGTAGTCCATTTTCTGTTTGTTGAATGCCCCGTAGCTGTAGTTCACCGAGTAGTTGAATGTCAAACTCCAGGGCACACTCCAGGGCACATAGCCGTCGTCGCCGACTTCGGTTGCTTCATCGTCTTTATGCGACAGGCGTTGCGGACGTCCCGAGGCTTCGCCGTCAGAGTCGGCGCCCGATTTGTTTTTGTTTTTATTTTTATCCTTCCCGTCGTCGTCCTTATTCTTTTTGAAGGTGTTGTTGTTGAGGGTGTAGGAGAATGATGTTCCTGTGCTTGAGAGTTTAGCCAGACCTTTTCCGGCTTGCAGGCGTGTGCGGTTCACTCTGACTGGATTTCCCGCCTCGTTGAGCTGGTAGGTGTAGACATCCCAAGTGGCCGAGAGGCTGAGGTTGAAGTTTTTCATCAAACGCAGCAATAGGCTTGTGTTGATGTTGCTCCACCGCAGTGAGTCGGCGGCGAAGTTGTAGCTTTGTGACACGGTGAAGTTCTCGATCAGGGATATTTTCTTTTCGCCGATGCTGTCGTTGTCGCTTTTCACTTTCATCTCCAGGTTGTTGGCCAGTGAGAACGACATTGTTCCCGACTTACCTTCGCCCGGCACGCCGAACATCGCGTTGGGAAAGTAGGAGTAGCGTTTCTGCTGAAGTTCGCCGTTGGTGCCCATGAAAGAGTATTGGCCATAGTAGCCGAAGAACGATGATCCGAAGTCGGGGTTACCGGAGAATGAGATTGTCGGGGTCATCACGTGGCGTATCATCTTGACCTTGTCGCCCAGGAATGGGAGCGGTTTCCAGAAGCCGTAGACTTTGGTGTCGAGCGAGATACCTGCCTGGAAGTCCCACACGTTGTAGAGGCTGTAGGTTGTGTCACACACTTCGGCCGAAGCTGCCGGATCCCAGTCGCGGCGCACTTTGCGGGTGTACATACGGTCGGTCAGTGATATTGAGGGTGTGACGTTGAAATATTTGAAGAGGTTGAATGTGGCTGAGATGGGCACGGAGTGTTTCATTCCGTTACGCCAGTCCTTGATGAGGCTTTTTTTGAAGAATTCATCCTGACGCGAGGTGAGTGAGTTCTGAAACAAACCGGAGTATGAGATGCGGATTTTCTCATACCAGCGTTCCTCGCCAACGGGGTTTTTGCGTTTGAATGGCGCCAGCTGCGACATTGACACTGTCACGTTGGGGAACGACACGGTCAGCGTGGAGTCCATTGTTCGCTGGGCGATGTTCATTGTGGTTGAGAGTGACCATTTTGAGCGTGGGAAGCGATAGGTCATGTTGACCGAAGAACTCTTTGTGCTTTCGGTGAATGAGTTGCTGTAGTAGCTGTTGAGGTCGTTACGCGAGTAGCCGCTTGTCGCGAAGTTCACGCTGGCGCTGAGGCTCATGTTGGGGTTTGCTTTTGAATCCTGTGAGTGGCTCCACACAACCTGGAAGTTTTTCTGTTTGCTGTAGTCGCTTTGCCCCTTGTCGCCATAGATTGTGGTGAGGTAGTTGACCTGGAACGAACCTGAGTATTTGTAGCGTTTGACGTAGGTTGACTGGGCGTTGAGTCCCCATGATCCCTTGGTGTAGATTTCGCCTGTGAGGGCCAGGTCGATGTTGTCGTTGATGGCGAAATAATATCCGCCGTCGCTCAGATAGAAGCCCCGGTTGTAGTCGTCGCCGAAAGTGGGGACGATAATTCCTGAGGCGTATTTGTCGGAGAAGGGGAAGTAGCCGAACGGAAGCGCGAACGGCAGAGGCAGACCTTCAAGCACCAGGTAGACCGGTCCGGTCACAACATTTTTTTTCGGTTTGACCTTGGCTTTGGTTAGTTGAAACCAGAAGTGGGGACACTCGGTGTCATCACACGTGGTGTAGCGTCCGTTCTGGACGTAATAGTCGTCGCCCTCGGTTTTTTTTGTTTGGCCACCGGTGAGGAACCCTTCACCCTGCTGGGTCACCACGTCGGTGATGAACGCGCGCTTGGTTTTGAAGTTGTAGCTCATGGTTTTGGTTTCGTAGGTGGAGCCTCCTTCCTCAAAAACTGGTGAACCCACGATTTCCCCCACTGAGTCGGGTCGGCCAACGGCGTAAACGGTGCTGTTTTGCAGGTCAACATCGATTTCGTCGGCGTCGAGTTTCATGTCGCCGTAGTCAACTTGTCCGTTGCCGTAGATTATCGCACGGTTTCGGCCTACCATAATCATGGAGTCGGATGATTTGATGTTGACCACGTTGTCGAGGTCGATCTTCTGTCTGCGTATGCGAGAACTGATGGCCGGCTTTTGGGCTGCTGCCACGCTGTCGATGGTGTCGGCCACGGCTGTTGATGCCGGGATGCCGATGCTGTCGCTGATGATTGCCGAGGCTACGGAATCATTTGCGGGAACATGGTCGATGTTCTGCGCGGATGCCGGTCCTGAGGCCCACAACCCCATGATTGTGAGCAGTGATAACGTGGCTGGGATTATATTTCTGAGATGATGTTGCAAGACTTGGTGGCTTGTGATGTAGAAAAATCAACAAAACAGAGTACAAATTTAGGAATTTTTTTAGAAATTGCAACCATAAATCAGACTCTAAATCTCGGGGATTGTCACGGATTGGGTTTAATTTTAACACGAGATAACATTTGATTCTGCTTCAGCCGGATTCTTGGTCATGTCTGGGCGGTCATTGGGCGGGGTGTTTCAGAAAGTGAAGTGCAGCGCTATTCTGAGTCCGGATTTATCAATGTCGGGGCGGTTCAGGTAGCTCATGCGCCAAACATAGTCCACCCGGAGACACTTGAACAGGTTGTCGATTCCGGCCGACAGTTCCATGTAGGGTTTCCAGTTCATGTCGGCGGTGTCGCACTGTTTGGGGAATTGCAGCAGCCATGGGCTGTCGGCGGGATTGTTTTCCGAGCTGAGTGATCCGGCATAGCCTCTGAAGCAGAATACCTCGCGGAGCTTGAGTCGTTTGAATCCGGGAATGTAGTTGAAAATGGCTCCATTGGCCCAGTAGGTCACATCCCAGGAGTAATAGCTGTCGGCCACGAATTCCATGGGGTTGAGCAGGGCGAAGCTTTCGGGCTGGATGGTGTAGGAGAGGTTGGCGTTGGGGGTGAACAGCTGGGGGAATGGCGTTCCGCCCCACAGGTGACCTCCTTTGACAATTATGTCGGTATAGCCGAAGGTTGAGAACCAGAACCGTTTCTGCGCGCTGATCTCGGTTTTGTTGACGCTGAAGCTGTTGCCGGCGAATCGGTCGGGTCCGTAGGTGTGGGTGAGCATGAACACCGGGGCGTCGAGGTTGACCGGGAATCGGTTCGTGCGGTTCTGATAGAATTTCTCACCGGGGGCGTAGCGCAATTCAACCGTGGCCGACGAAATGCCGTAGTGTGACATCGGTTTGCCGTAGCCGTTGATGAATGGCACAAATGGCGTCGCTTCCTGACGGTGGTGTTGCACCGAAGCCGCGACGGAGAAGTTGTTGCGGAGCTCCAGGGTGTACTTCAACTCTGTGATGCGGTGGTAGGTCATCAGATTGTTTTTCATGCGCTTGAGCGAGAGGAACACGTTGTCCATGTTTGTGAACATGTAGTGCTGGCCAATCTGGTCGACATCGTAAAGATGCGAGAGCATCAGTGAGTGAACCGGGAATTCGCGTGAGTGGTAGCTTTTTTCAATGAATGAGTACTCGAGTTCACCTTTGTATTTCAATTTATGGTCACGTGTGCCATAGGCGACGTAGCCCCGGCTGAACCAGTGAGGGGATAGGTTGGCCGTAGTCATGCCGCCGAACCTGAGTCGCAGTCCCTCCACATCGTTTCCACTTATGAAAGAGTTTAGCGGACCGATGTCGAATTTGCTGTCGTGTTTCGAGGTGCCCACGTAGCCCACGGAGAGGTATTTGATGAATTTCTCACCCCAGTAGTATAACGGCACCGACCGCATTTTGCGCACCAGCTCGTCGATGCGCCGCTCATTGCGTGTGGGGGCTATCAGCTGGCTTTCTGCCCAGAACAGCGAGTCGCGTTTCAGGGCGTCGTCGGCCATGATTTCCTTGCCGAGCTGATCGAACAGCTCCGGACGTGGCGAGGGGTTGAAGTCGTGACGGTCATATTTGGTGTTACGTCTGACGTAAAGTCCTTGCATGCCCGGGATTACGGATAGCTCCACGGTCATGTCGTCGATGGTTTTCAGACGTGATCCGTCGGGCGCTTTCTTGTAGTCCTGCCTCAGATAGAGGTTCTCGATGAAGTTAATGTTGATGTCGGGGGGAAGGCGCATCTCCACCCTCCGGATGAACATCGTGGTGTCGTTCATGGGCACATAAATGTGGCCGGTGAACCCGAACATCGCGCGGTTGTGGGGGGTGAACGATAGTTCCACGCATTTCTCGCCGTCGATGGCTACGGTGTCGGTCAGATAGAACTTGTAGAAGTCGGGAGCGATGCGTGACAACGGTGACACGAACCGGTTTTGAAGCAGATTGATGTCGTTGTCGTAGAGGTCGATTTCACGGAGCACATCTTCCAGAAACGTCTGCATGCTCTGCTGGTCGACGAAGTCGTCGAGCCCCTGCTGTTTCAGTCCTGTGACATAGTTTTTCTCGCTTTTGGGGTTCTTGCGGTAGTGTATCTCCGAAAACTTCTCTTTCACGGAGATTATGAGCACCGGATTGCCCGACACCTCGCTGGTGTCGACGTGTTCGGCCAGAAAGCCGAATTTCTTTTTCCGTGCCTGAGCCGAAGTGTCGGGCTGGAATTTGTTGAGACCCAGCACTATGCGGTCGAACTTGTTGTAGTTGTAGTGGGGGTTGCGCCGCGGGTCGGTGATGGTGTCGCCCTGTCGCACTTTCTGAGCGAACATCACCGCCGGATTGTTCCGTTTGCTGTATTTGTCACGTTTTTTGTTGACTACCACCTCCTGAAGTTCTATCTCCTTCTGTTTCATGGGAACAACTAACCGGCTCAGAGAAGTGGGGGCGGTAACGTTTTTTTTCTCGTAGCCCAACACGGAGAGTGAGATTCTGAGCGAGTCGGCCGATCGGGGCAGGGTGATTTCAATCATACCGCGGTCGTTGGTCAGCATGCCCCGGCTCATCCCTTTCAGCGAAACGGCCACGTAGGGCACAGGCTTACCCGTGACTGAGTCAACCACCTCCAGCCTGGTTTGCGCATCCAAGCGACCAACTCCCGCCAATATTAAAATGAGCGGACAGATGAGCAGGTAACGTAATATTTTGTAATTTTGTGGCAAAATTATCAGTTATGGCTAAAGAAATTGAACGTAAATTCCTTGTTGTGAATAATCAATATGAGTCAATGGCCACGGAGTGTCACCATCTGGCGCAAGGCTACATCTCCCTTCGCAAGGAGGGAACGGTGCGTGTGCGTGTCAAGGACTCCGAGGCGTTCCTGACCGTGAAAGGAGTCAACCATGGTGCAGTGCGCAGTGAGTGGGAATACCCGGTGCCGCTGGCTGACGCCATGGAGATGCTCGGCGAGGTGATCCAGGGAAGCGTGGTCGAGAAGCACCGCTACGTGGTTCCGTTCGGGGAACATGTGTGGGAGGTCGACCGGTTCGACGGGGCGCATTCCGGACTCGTCGTGGCTGAGGTTGAGCTATCCTCGGCCGATGAGCCTTTGACGCTTCCGCCGTTTGTTGGCGAGGAGGTCACCGGCGACCCCCGCTACTACAACTCCTCCTTGGCCTCCGGACGTTCATTCTCGGGCAGCAGCTCCATTTGAACCACATTCTCCACATGATGGGTGTGGGGGAACATGTCGACCGGCTGAATCCGGGTAACCTTATATTTCGCGGCGAGCAGAGCCAGGTCGCGGGCCTGTGTGGCGGGGTTGCAGCTAACGTAGACCAGACGCGGCGACTCGGTTCGGAGAATCACGTTGACCACGTCGCCATGCATTCCGGCACGCGGCGGATCGACAATCATCACGTCGGGTTTGCCATGGGCTTCGATGAACCGGTCGTTAAGCACATCCTTCATGTCGCCGGCATAGAACAGCGTGTTGTCGATTCCGTTGACGGCCGAGTTTACTTTGGCGTCTTCAATGGCTTCTGGCACATATTCAATACCCACCACCTTGCGTGATTTCCTGGCCACGAAGTTGGCTATGGTTCCGGTTCCGGTGTAGAGGTCGTAGACAAGCTCGTCGCCCTTGAGTCCGGCGAATTCGCGCACCACCTTGTAGAGTTCGTAGGCCTGATTGGAATTGGTCTGGTAGAACGACTTCGGACCAACACGGAAACGCAGCCCCTCCATCTCCTCCTCGATGAACTCCTTGCCCGAGTGCAGGATGATCTCCTGGTCGGTGATGGTGTCGTTCATCTTCGTGTTGATGACATAGAGCAGCGATGTTATCTGGGGGAACTCCATGCGCAGGGCGTCGAGCAGGGGAGAAATCTGTTCCATGTTGTTCTCTCCGAACACCATCACCAGCATAATTTCGCCCGTTGAGGCTATCCTGATCATCATTGTGCGGAGAAGACCCTGCTGTGCTCGGAGGTCGTAGAATGTCAGTCCATGCTCCTTGCCATAGTTTTTCACAAACAGGCGCATGCGGTTCGAGATATCATCCTGCAGATGGCATTTTTTGATGTCGAGCACCTTGTCGAAAGCCCCGGGAATGTGGAATCCGGCCGCGTCACGGTCAGGAAACTCCTCTCCGCTGCGCAGTTGCTCGAAAGTGAGCCAGCACTTGTTTGAGAATGTATACTCCATTTTGTTGCGGTATTCCCATATTTGCGCCGAGCCCAAAATCGGGGATACCGGGGGGAGCGGAATGCGGGCAATGCGGGTCAGGGCATCCTCAACCTGCTGTTGTTTGTATTTTATCTGGTACTCATAGGGGAGATGCTGCCAACGGCATCCTCCGCACACGGTGAAATGCTCGCATTTCGGGGCCACCCTGATCGCTGAGGGTGCGATGAAGCTGTCGATATGCCCCTCGGCATAGCTGTGTTTCTTCTTGTCGAGTTTGACGTTTACCAGGTCGCCCGGCGCACCATAGGGGATGAACACCACAAGGTCGTTGACTCTGGCTATGGAATTGCCTTCGGCGGCTACTCCGGTTATGGTTACATTCTCCAACAGAGGGAGTTCTTTGCGTTTTCGTGCCAATGTGATAATATTTATGATCCTGAAAAAAGTGGGCTGTTGCCCATATTTTTGCAAAATTACATATTATATTTCACCCTGAGAAATCGAAATACGTCAAAATTGCGATAAAATTAATCATAATTAAGAAATATATTGATATTTTTGCTTTGTAATTCCATGATTGTTCCTAAATTTGCAATTACTAACATTCAAAAACTAATTCTTACCTATTTTCTAACCCAAATTATGCTGAAAAAATTATTTTTCATTTCATTGATGGTTGTGTCGGCAGCGTCAAGCATGCTGGCATGGAAACCCTTGTTCGTGGGCCATCGCGGATCGCTGCGTGGTGTGGCTAACACGGCCGAAGCTTATCGTAACGGTGTGGATTACTACCACTACGACGGTTTGGAATGCGACGTGCGTGTGACAAAGGACGGCCATTACGTTATTCTTCACGACGAGACAACAGGCTCGCTGTGCGACCAGAATCTCGACGCCGCCAAATCAACCCTGGCCGAACTCAAAGCCCTTGATTTCAAACAGACCCGCAGCGGAGTGACCTACACCGGCAAAATCTGTACAGTGGAGGAATATCTCGACATCTGCGTTGAGAAAAATGTGTTCCCCGTGATTGAGCTCAAGTGGACCACCGGCATCAATAGCAATGACATGTCAAACTTCCCCGGACTGATTGACCTGGTAACCAAAAAAGGTCTCCGTCAGAAAGCTATCTTCCTGACCTCAATGCAGAACTCGCTGGCATATATCAAAAAGAACTACCCCGATTTGACCTGCCAGTATCTGCTTTCAAGCGACAGCGACGCCAAACTCAAATTCTGTGTCGACAACAACATCAACCCCAGCTTCTCGACCGTCCTCACCGAGGATATCGCCGTGCGCTACCGCCGTGCCGGTCTGGAAGTTGCCGTATGGACTGTGAACAGCGAGACGAACTTCAAGAAGTTTGGAAAAATGGGCACTTACATGATGACATGTGACTACCTCCTACCCTCGGCTATGCCCGAACTCGACGAGCCCGTGCTTCCCGAACCCCTTCCCGAACCCGTTGAACTCGACAGCAAGGTGCTCTGGACCCGCTCACTCAACCAAGGCAATCTCCCCACTTACTATCCCGACAAATCAGCTTCGGAATACTCAACCGGTCAGCAGCCCGCTGTTGTCGATGGTAAATTCTATGTCAACGACTACGGCACAAAATCATTGGTTGTTGTCGACGAAACCTGCGAGGCCGCGACAATCATTCCTCCCAGCGAAAATAGCCTTTCAGGTTCGGCCGTTCACGGTATCACCACCGACGATGCAGACAACATCGTGATCCGCAATGAGTCAGGTTTCTCTGTGTCACCCTCAAAAGTGCGTATCTTCAAAAAAGGCACAACCACCAATCCCGTCGACGTGGAATTCTCACTCGGCAGCAACGGTGCGCAGAACAACTTCGTGTTCGCTTCAGGCGACCTCCTCTCAGATGAGGGTGGCTATCTCTACTTCCTCCCCAACCAGAAGACAGTGCTGAGCATTGTGCATATCGCCAACGGAAAACTGGTTGAGGTGCTCACCCGAAACGTCACAATCCAGGGATCGACAGCGTCAGTGATCATGCCTATCGAAAATAACCCTGATAACTTCGTCTACATGGTCCGCAGCGCCGGTTTCTATCGCTATGACAAAACCGACCAGGGCGTGTTCCTCACCGGTGCAAGCTCATCAGCCCCCAACAGAAACTCATCGCTCGGCGGTGCCTACATGGTTATCGGTGGACACGAAATCCTGGCTTACCCCTCAGGGGCAAACTACAACGGCGGATTCTCACTGATGGACATCACCGCAGGATGCAAACCCATCGCCACTTTCCCCGCTTTAGGCAAAGGCGGCTATGCTAAAAACGCTTCAACAGGCACATTCATGAAACCTGTGAAGATTAAAGAAAACGTTTATCACCTCTACAACTTCACCATGGGTAACGGCTACGGCGTGTACGAAATCAAACTCAAAGGTGAGGACTCAGTTGAAGAAATCGCCGACGCTGTCATGCCGTCACTCAATGTCGCTGTTGGCGAAGGAGTGGTGACAGTCAGTGCGTCAGAATCGCTCGGCACAGTGTCAATCTACTCAATGATGGGCGCGGAAGTGAAACGTGTTTCAACCACCGACAACTCAGTTGAAATCACCACCGGGAATCTTCCCAAAGGTGTATATATAATTAATGTGTCAGGATGCAAGCCTGTGAAGGCCGTTCTGTGACACGCCTGTGAAGGTAAAATATAAAATATGTTTCATTAAATAGATATTTAAAAAGTGAGGAGGTCGATTGAGGTAGCCATTATTTTATTTTAACTGATTGATTTTCAGTGTTTGTTTTTACGAAAATTGCGAAATACTACATATAAGACTACACGGATATTGTGATTAAGTCCATTTTTCTGCAAGTAAAAAGCGCATAGTAATTTTGAAAGTAAAACGCTGAGAGCAAACATCTTCCGCTGATGCGGTATGAATATAACAAATTGGTGCGTAACGGGACTACATCGTTCCCTACACGCACCACTTTTTGTTCTCGTTCTCCTACAACATAGCGGAGTTGGCGATGTGCCACTACTTCCTGACGCACAAACATCTGGTAGACAGATAACCGAGCTGACTCGGAAGCGTGGATACTTGATGTTGTTCTGTAAATAACAAGGGGATGCACCCGAAAAGGTACATCCCCTGATTGTGTAGCTATTTAATCTGCGAGATTACTTAGACTGTGACATTACGATGCTGAGGTTAATTGACTCAACGGCATCAGCGATGGTCTTATAAACGTTAGCAATTTCCTCTGTGTCATTCTCCTTTAACTGACCATTGCCCAACATCACGTGTACTGATGTGTTCGCAAAGAACTTCTCGAATGAGGTCGTAGGCATATACATATGCATCTGAGTATTATCCTGATCCTGGAATGTATATACTACTACATCGTGATAAGGTCCATTTGCACTCATCTTGATAGTCATCTTGTTGCCTTCCACCTCTATAGGTGCTGACATAAAATTGCTCTTACCATCTACTAAGAAACTGTACTTGATTTCGTTCGCCTTCGGAAACTCAACTGAAAAGAGGGTTGACTTCAAGAACTTGTCGATGATTGATCCGTCCATCTTTGCAAAGTTGAATGAAGTATTTAGGAATGGAATATCCTTGTCCTCGCCCTTTACATTGCTAACATAAGTCTTGATGTAGTCGTATTTCTGACCTGCGAGGTCAAGAGTCTGCTTAACGCGGAGGAAAGAGAATGTGAGCTCCATAACACCATTTTCAGTAGGAGTGTGTTGATTTTCAATCAAAACATCTCCTAATGATGTTCCATTAGGAGTGTAAGTAACACGAGATACAAGATAAGGATTGGCACCTTCTGTAAGATTCTCCTTCGGGAAAACTTTAAATAGAAGGTCACCAACCACTTTATAATCAAATACCTGATTTACAAAATCAGTAGGAACGAATGTAGACGCTGGTGTTGTCATAGTCACTTTTCCTTCTGTAGAATAGGTCATAATAACCATATCATTTTCCTCCTCAGCCAGACCATCATTGCATACCCACATACCTACAATCTTCTCTGAAAGATCCTCTTTGCAATAGTTGTAAATGTAACGCTCACCGTTTTCTTCGAAGAGAGAGAATGCCATACCAGGGATAACATCAAAGTGACCAGTCCAGTTGTTATCGTCCTCAAAGATCATTGTGATATTATTATCCTTAACAGTGACAGTACCTTTTACATTCTCCCAATACTTACCGTCCTCTACTCCATAAGACACAGCAGTACCATCAGCTTTGATAATCAACGCCTCTGCATAGTTTTCAGTAAGACAAGTCCACGTACCTACAAGGTCTGCACTATGATCATGCTCAATGAAATCGTGGTCGCAATCTTTCTCACAAGCGGTGAAACCCAACATTGCCACGAGGGCAACTACCATTAACTTAAAAATCTTCATACTTTTAGAATTTTGAAATTATTTATTGTTTAAGAATTTGCACGAAAAAAGGCGCTACGCACCGGACACAATATGCCAAGTGGTAACGCCAAT